>NZ_JAKRLB010000010.1:0-95230 GCF_022664405.1 Micrococcus luteus
GACGCGCCAGTCCCGGGCCCGCCGGCGGCGCTGGCCCGCCCCGGCGCCCGCGTGGGACGGGCCGCCGCCCCGGAGCGTGCTCGCGCGGGGCAGCAGGCGCGCACGGACGGCGTCGGAGACCAGCCACGGCGCCGGCAGCGCCCGGGTGAGCTCGGCGAGCGGGTCGTAGCCGCGCCGTCGGAATCCGACCGCGCCGCCCGGGACCGGGACGAGCAGGGCGTGCCGCGCCCCGGGCAGGTCCGGCTCGAGGCGCGCCGCGGCGACGGTCCGGCAGAGGGCCTCGCCCAGCACGCCGCGCAGGTGCAGCGCGTGATGGTCCTTGAACGCGAGCACGGCGGCCGCCAGCGGTTCTGCGTAGCGACCGGCCGCCATCACCGGCAGGGGAGCGCCGCCGGGGCCCAAGGGCAGGGCCGGGGCGTCCTGCTCCGCCCGGAAGGGCAGGGACAGGGCGGCGGTCAGTCCCTCCGCGCAGGCCGGGCAGAGCCGGTGGCCCGGCGCCGCGCACACCGCGCACTCGGCGGGCAGGACCAGGTCGGCCAGGGCCCGACCGAGGGCGCCGAACGCCGACGCCGGGGACGGGGAGGACGGCGGGGAAGGCATGCGATGAGTCCACCGCACGCCACCGCCGTCCGGGCGCCGGGGCGGGCCGCTGTGCGGGACGGGGCGGCTGTGCAGGAATGGACGACGGGCGCCCGGCGCGGGCCCGGCTCAGTCCGGGAACGAGAGGTCGCGCACCCCGCGGTCGAGCTCCTGCGCCCGCCACGAGGAGCCCACCAGCAGGAACACGAACTCCTCCGTCTCCGCGTAATAGGCGCCGTCGTCGCCGGCGGAGATCCCCCGCAGACCGCCCAGCGGGTTGAGCTCCCGGACGGTGCCGTCGATCGAGACGATCCGCGGCACCACGCGCTCCTCCGGCTTCTCGGCGTACGCCGAGACGAGCAGGTTCGTGTCGCCGGCCCACTCCACCGAGTCCTCCGACCCGGAGGAGGGCAGCAGGATCGGCTCGGTCAGGGCGTTCGGCACCCCGTCCGAACCGCGCACGACGCCGGACACGCGCAGAGTGGTCCGCTGGCCGTCGTCGACGAGCATCGCGGCCCGGGCCCCGCTCCGGGACAACCGCAGGTCGACGATCCGCTCGCCGGGCCGCAGCCACGTGGCCGTCACGATGCGCTCCTGCCCGCCGGGCTGGGCCGAGACGGCGCGGATCCGCGAGGTCGTCCCCCGGTCGGCCGCCCACACCCAGCCCAGGAGGTCCAGCGACGGGACGGTGAGCCCGGTGCCGCGCAGCACCTCCCGCAGGGAGCCGTCCGTGCCGGCGACGTGGACCGCCGTCCGGTCACGGGTGACGAACGCGAAGCGGCTGCGGTCGCCGGACATCGTCGGGCGGACCGGATCGAGCGCGGTGACGTCCGGGGCGCCGCCCACCGGCGTGACGCTGGTCCCCTGCACGTAGACGAGTCCGCCCGTCGCCGTGTCGATGCCCACCTGGACCGAGCCGACGGCGGCGTCGGTCTGGACCGGGGCGGGGCCGTCGTCTCCCGACGTGGACAGCTGGGCGCCGGCGACGGTCACCTCGACCTCCTTGACCGACTGGAGGCCCGTCAGGGTCAGCTCCAGCTGCTCCCGCATGCGGTGCCGCCGGTCGGCGTCGGCCCCCTCGGCAGCCGCCTGGGTGAGGTCGACGTGGGCCACCCCGTCGTCGTCGACGGGCACCGTGGGCGCGGCCAGGTCGGTGCCGGTGCGCAGCGGGAAGGCCGTGTCCACCGCCCCGGCCAGATACGGTGCCGGCCCGCGCAGCAGCGCTCGCGTCACCGCGGTCACGGTGGTGCCCCGATTGACGAACCACCGCACGTCCGGCACGACGTAGCGCTTCGCGGTGTCGTAGAAGGCGAGCTCGTGCGGGGCGAACAGCTGTCCGAACTGCGCCTGGGAGAGCAGCGTGCCGTTCTCCGTGGACGTGATCCGCATGCCCTGCGGCCGTTCCTGCACCGTGACCGCCCAAGCCCGCGTGGTCCCCGGCGGCGCGATGGTCCGCAGGCCGTACTCGTCGATCTCCGAGTCGACCTCGACCTGGATCTGGTAGTGCCCGGCGCCGTCGCCCCGGGTGATGCGCGGCTCCGCCGAGTACACGAGAGTGCGCTGTCCGGGCGTCCACTGGGTGGCCGCTGGCCCGTCGAGGAACTCGCGCGCCACCGCGTAGTCGTCCTGCGGGCTCGTGCCCGCGAGCAGGAAGCCCCGGATGGCCTCCTCCGCTGTGTCCGACTCGGCCGGTCCCGGCGGATGGAACTGCGGCGCGTCGGCGGCCGCGGTGGCCCCGTCGACCGGGTCGGCGCTGCGCACCTCGGAGCTCTGGGGGATCTGGGTGCAGCCGCTGAGGGCGAGCACCAGGGCGACGATCACGCCGACGACGGCGACCCGCGGCGGGCGGGGCGGCTGCGGATCCACGGTGGTCATCGGGCCTCCTCTGCCCCGTTATCGCCGGTCCGGTCCCCGGCAGCCGACCCGTCGGCGGGAGGGACCACGCGCACCGGCCGGGTCGGCGCGGTCAGGGCCTGCTCGGCCTGGCGCGCGGACGGCGGGGCGGCCGCGGCCGCCGCGGCGACGTCCGTGATCGCGCCGGCGGCGTCGGCGTCCGCCTCCTGCGGGACGGGCCGGGACAGGTCATCGGCGTACCGGCGGTCCGCCGTGCTGTAGCGGGGCGGAATGGGCAGCACGGAGCGGCCGATCGGTTCGGGGGCCTCCGCGCCCTGCACGGCCGGGCGCGGCGCCCGCGGCAGGGTCACCATGAAGGTGGATCCCTCCCCCAGCTCGCCCCACGCCTCGAGCCGGCCGCCGTGCAGCCGGGTGTCCTCGGTGGCGATCGCCAGACCCAGTCCGGACCCGCCGGTGGTGCGCTTGCGTGCGGGGTCGGCGCGCCAGAACCGGTCGAACACGCGCTGCACCTGCTCGGGGCTCATGCCGATGCCGTGATCCACGACGGCGAACGTGACGGCCTCCTCGTCGGCCGCCACGAGCACGTCCACCGGCCGGCCCTCGGCGTGCTCGATCGCGTTGTTCACCAGGTTGCGCAGGATCCGTTCGATCCGCCGCGGGTCGACCCAGGCGACGTGGCCGTCGGCGCGGTCCCGGTCCATGGGCACCACGTACACGGGCACGCCGATCTGGTCGGCCAGCGGCTGAGAGGTGAGCACGACGTCGCGGGCCAGCTCGAGCATGTCCGTGGCCTCGAGGGCCGGGGTGGCGGCGCCGGCGTCGAACCGGGTGATCTCCAGCAGGTCCGCGAGCATGGCCTGGAAGCGGTCCACCTGGTGGTAGAGCAGCTCGGTCGAGCGTCGGTTGACCGGGTCGAAGTCCTCGCGTGAGCCGTACAGCACGTCGGCCGCCATCCGCACGGTCGTCAGCGGCGTGCGCAGCTCATGGGAGACGTCCGAGACGAACCGCTGCTGCATCTGGGACAGCTGGGCGAGCTGGCCGATCTGGTCCTGGATGCTGTCCGCCATCCGGTTGAAGGACATGCTCAGGCGGGCCATCTCGTCCTCACCGTCGACCGGCATCCGCACGGCCAGGTTACCGCTCGAGAGGGACTCGGCCGCCCGGGCCGCCTGCTGCACGGGCCGGGTCACCCGCCGCGAGACCCACCACGAGACCAGCACGTTGATCACCAGGAAGCCGACGCCGAACACCAGCAGCACCCCCAGCACCGAGTCGAGCGAGCTCTGGACGTCCGAGAGGTCGTAGACGAGGTAGAGCCCGTAGGTGGCACCCGGGGGCAGCACCACCTGGGCGCCGAACACGAGGCCGGGTCGGGTGCCACCGCCGGGGTCCGGCAGCGCCACGCTCGCGTCATACACGCCCGGCCCGGAGGCGACCGCGTCCTGCAGCTCCTGGGGGATCACCGCGGGATCGAGCCCGGCGGAGGAGATCGTCCCCACGTACGCGGACTCGGAGTCCGGCAGCGGGGCGAGGTGGTAGCGGCGACGGATCGTGGTGCCCGAGTCCCCCTCGAGGGCACGCAGGGTCTGGGTCACCAGCACGTCCGTGCTCTGCGCGTCCGTGGCGGTGGTCTGCGCGAACGTCTCGCGCACCTGGCTCAGGCCACGGCGGGCCTCGGCCTGGACCTGCTCGTAGCGGGCCTCGAAGAGGGCCTGGGTGATCTGCTGCGTCAGGAACGCGGCGACCACGAGGCCCGCGAGGATCGAGAGCAGGGCCGCGAGCACCGCCGTGCGCAGCCGCAGGGACCGGCGCCACCGGCGGCGCAGCGCACGCCACGCGGGGCCGGGGACCCACGACCGTGGGCGGCCGGCGGCGGGCTCGACCGGCTCGGCACCGGACTCGGCCGCCGGGGCCGCGCTCACATCCGGGCCGGACACGGTCATGCGCTCAGCCCTGGCCGGCCTTGTACCCGACGCCGCGGACGGTCAGCACGACGCACGGGTTCTCGGGATCCGGCTCGACCTTGGAGCGCAGGCGCTGGACGTGGACGTTCACGAGCCGGGTGTCGGCCTGGTGCCGGTAGCCCCAGACCTCCTCCAGGAGCATCTCGCGAGTGAAGACGTGGCGCGGCCGCCGGGCGAGGGCCACGAGGAGATCGAACTCCAGCGGGGTGAGGGCGATGCCGACGCCGCCGCGGGTGACCTGGTGGCCCGCCACATCGATCTCGAGGTCCCCGATGTGCAGGACCTCCGCCGGCTTGGCCTCCCCCTCACGCAGGCGCGCCCGGACGCGAACCACGAGCTCGGCTGGCTTGAACGGCTTGGGCACGTAGTCGTCCGCACCCGACTCGAGGCCGCGCACCACGTCCGCCGTGTCCGATTTGGCCGTGAGCATCACGATCGGCACGTCCGACTCGGCTCGGATGAGCCTGCAGACCTCGATGCCGTCGATGCCGGGGAGCATGAGGTCCAGCAGCACGAGATCGGGGCGCTCGCGGTGGAACGCGGGCAGTGCGGAGGTGCCGTCTGCGGCGAACGTCGGCTCGAAGCCGTCGTTGCGCAGGACGATGCCGATCATCTCGGCCAGCGCCTCGTCGTCGTCCACCACCAGGATCTTGGCCTTGCCCATCCTGACCTCCTCGTCAGCGCTCCCCCCGGCGCCGCGGGCGGGACCGGCCCCGGGCACAGGAAATTTTCAGGATCAGCCCGATGATACCCGCCGGGCGGGCCCGTCCCCGGCGGACGACGCCGGAGGTCGCCCCGGTCCGTCGGGGCGCCGGCTCAGCCGCGCAGCTCGGCGAGCCGTGCGGTCAGCTCCTCCGCGTCCCGCCGCAGAGTGCGGAGCACGGCGGGGTCGTGCGACCCCGCCGCCGTGAGGCCGACGTCGCCCACGCGTCCGGGGTCCACCCCCAGCCGTTCCCACGTGCGGACGACGTCGACCGGGCGCACGCCCGGCTCGGGGGCCAGCGTCAGCCCGCGCCCCACGTCGGCCCAGCCGGCCGCCGCCTCCCACGCCTCGCGGGTGCCGGGCGTGCCGTCCGCGCCGTCGTCGAGGGCGCCCACGCCCACCACGAGCGAGACCGGGGCCGGGGCGGGCGCGTCCGCAGCTGCGTCGGGCCTGGGCAGGGACTCGCCCGTCAACGCCGCCAGCGCGGCGGGCCCGGGCAGCTCGGCCCCCGGGGAGCCGGCGCGGCGGCCCGGCGCGAGCCACACCCGGGCGACGTCGGGCAGGGCGGTGAGCCCGTCGAGGGCGGCGCGCCACAGCCCGCTGGCCTCCTCGCGCGGCAGCGACCGGACGGTGCGGTACCCGCTCGCGGTGGGCAGGGTCCCGGCGAGGACGGCCGCCGCCCACGGCTCGTCGACGACGACGCCGAGGCGTCCCGCGCCGGTGGCCCTCCGGAGGCGGGGCAGGGCGTCCTGCAGTCCCTCGAGATAGGACTCGGCGACGTCGCGGCGCGCGCCGTGGTCGCCGAGCACGCGCTCTCCCCCGGGCAGCCAGAGGCAGGCGAGCAGGCTGAGCGGGCCGCGCACCCGCACGGCCAGACGTTCGACGACGGCGCCCTCGGCCCCCGCGGTGTCCGCCCAGCGGTGCGCGTCCTCGCGCCAGAGGGAGACGGCCCGGCGTCGGTCTCGGCCGGAGCCGGCGGCCCCGGGCGGGCTGACCCGCCAGCCGTGCGGCTGCAGGTCGACGGCCAGCTGCTGCAGGAGGGCGGCCGAGCGGCCGGTGGCGTCGGCGCCGGGTCCGCGATCGGGCAGCTCGGGGAGTACCGGCCAGTGGTCCGCGCCGAGTTCGCCGAGCGTGACGCGCTGCGCCTCGGCGACGTCGGTGCCGCGCCACGGCGTGCCGCCGAGGGCGACGGGGCCGGTGGCGCCGTCGTCGTGGGCGGCCTCAGTCATCCGCGTCCCCGGGGCTCTCCCCCGGCTCCGCCTCGGCGTCCGGCCGGCCCTCGGCCGCCAGCGCGCGGTGGTGGCGGATGACCTCGGCGATGATGAAGTTCAGGAACTTCTCGGCGAACGCGGGCTCGAGGTCCGCCTCGAGCGCGAGTCGGTGCAGCCGCGCGATCTGGGCGGCCTCACGCCCGGGGTCCGAGGGCGGCAGGTCGTGCCGGGCCTTGAGCGCGCCGACCCGCTGCGTGAACTTGAACCGCTCGGCCAGCAGGTAGACGAGCGAGGCGTCGATGTTGTCGATGCTGCCGCGGATCGCGAAGAGCTCGTCGAGGACCGCCGGGTCCGCGGTGCCGGGCAGCGAGCTGGCGTGGGGGTCGTAGTCCGGGCTCATGGCCGAAGCCTACGCATCCGCGGGGGCGGACAGCCGGGCATTGCGGGCGGTGTCGATGGTGGCCTGGCCGAGCACGCGGGTGCCCCGGTACAGGACGGCCGTCTGACCGGGAGCCACGCCGCGCAGGGGGCGCCCCGGCTCGATCTCCCACCCCGGATGCCCCGCCGCGTCCGCGCGCTGGCGGGCGCGGGCCTCGACGATCTCGCCGTGGGCCCGGAACTGCAGCGCACAGTCGAACCAGGCGCCCGTGCGGGCTTCGGGCACCGGGGCGCCGGCCCAGGACGGGCGGATGCCGGTGATGCGGTCGACGTCGAGCAGCTCGCGCCCGCCGACGACCACGGTGTTCTCCTTCGGCCGCACCTCGAGCACGAACCGGGGCTTGCCGTCGGGCGCGGGACGGCCGATGGCCAGGCCCTTGCGCTGGCCGACCGTGAACGCCTGGGCGCCCGCGTGGGTGCCGAGCTCCTGCCCCTCCGGGTCGACGATGGGGCCGGGGGCCAGGTCGATGCGCTCGGCGAGCCAGCCGCGGGTGTCGCCGTCGGGGATGAAGCAGATGTCGTGGGAGTCCGGCTTCGCCGCCACGGACAGGCCGCGCTCGGCCGCCTCGGCGCGCACGAGCTCCTTGGACGGCGTGTCCGCGAGCGGGAAGAGGCAGTGCGCGAGCTGATCCGCGGTCAGCACACCGAGCACGTAGGACTGGTCCTTCGCGTCGTCCGCGGCGCGGTGCAGCTCCAGCGAGCCGTCCGGACCGGGCCGCACGGCGGCGTAGTGGCCGGTGCAGACGGCGTCGAAGCCCAGCTCGAGGGCGCGCTCGAGCAGCGCCGCGAACTTGATGCGCTCGTTGCAGCGCATGCACGGGTTGGGCGTGCGGCCGGCCTCGTACTCGGCCACGAAGTCGTCCACGACGTCCTCCGCGAACCGCTCGGAGAAGTCCCACGTGTAGAAGGGGATGCCGAGCCGCTCGCACGCGCGCCACGCGTCCGAGGCGTCCTCGATGGTGCAGCAGCCGCGCGAGCCGGTGCGCAGGGTGCCGGGCATGCGGGACAGGGCCAGGTGGACGCCGACGACGTCGTGCCCGGCGTCCACGGCACGCGCCGCGGCGACGGCGGAGTCGACTCCCCCGGACATGGCGGCCAGGACCTTCACGGGCGGGCTCCTCTCTCGACGACGGACGGGCGGTCCAGTCTAGACGCCCGGCCCCAGCAGTGTCCGCAGCGCGTCGATGAGCGCGGCCGCCTCGGCCGGTGTCGTCGTCCGGCCGAGGGTGAACCGCTGGGTGGCCCGCGCGTCGGCCTCCGTCCGCCCCGGCAGGGCCGCGACCACGTGCGACGGCTCGGCCACCCCGGCGGTGCACGCCGACCCGGACGAGGTGTCCAGCCCGGCCATGTCGAAGGAGAACAGCAGCGCGTCCGCCGTCCGGCCCGGCACGGTGATGTGGACGTTGCCGGGCAGTCGGCGCGTCCCCGGCGACAGCGCCTGCCCCGTCGCCGGGTCGAGGTCTCGCGGCCCGGTCAGGCGCACCCCGTCCAGGGCGTCGACGGCGGCGATCACCTCGTCCCGCAGCCCGCCCAGGCGGGCGGCCTCGGCGGGCTGCTCCGCGACGGCCTCCGCCACGGCGGCCGCCAGCGCGGCGGCCAGGGCCACCGAGACCGTGCCCGAGCGCAGGCGGCGTTCCTGGCCGCCGCCGTGCACCACGGCCTCCAGCGTGACGTCCCGGCGCACGAGCAGGGCGCCGACACCCACGGGGGCGCCGACCTTGTGCCCCGAGACGGCCAGGGTCGCGGCCCCGGACGCGGCGAAGTCCACGGGCACCGCCCCGAGGGCCTGGACGGCGTCGGTGTGCAACGGGACCCCGTGGTCGGCCGCAAGCCGGGCGGCCTCGGCCACGGGCTGGACCGTGCCGATCTCGTTGTTGGCCCACATCAGCGTGGCCAGGGCGGTCCGCTCGGGCGCGGTCGCCAGCGCGGCCCCCCATGCGGCGAGGTCGACCCGCCCGTCGTCGTCGACCGGGACGAGCACCGGCTCGGCGCCCTCGTGCGCGGCGAGCCAGTCCACCACGTCGAGGACCGCGTGGTGCTCGATGCCGGTCAGCACGATCCGGGTGCGCTCCGGAGCGGCCGCGCGGCGGGCCCGGTACAGCCCCTGGATGGCGAGGTTGTCCGCCTCGGTGCCCCCGGACGTGAGGATCACCTCGGTGGGGTGCGCCCCGAGCGCCGCGGCGATGCGCTCCCGCGCCTCCTCGAGGCGCAGCTTGGCCCGGCGGCCGGAGGCGTGGAGGGAGGCCGGGTTGCCGGGCAGCGCGGCCGCCTCGGCCAGGGCCGCGAGCGCGGTGGGGCGCACCGTCGTGGTGGCGGCGTGGTCCAGGTGCACGCGGTCCGGGGTGGTCACCCGGCCAGTCTAGGAGCCGCGCCGGATGTGCCCCGGCTCAGTCCCGGGCGAGGAACCGCTCGACGTCGCGGGTCGGGCCCACCAGGAGGATCGTGTCCTCGGGCTCGAGCACGTAGTGACTCGGCGGGTAGAGCCACGTGCCGCGGCTGCGGACGGCGACCACGCGCATGCCCCGCTCCCCCGCGAGCCCGGTGGCTCGCAGGTCCCTGCCCAGCAGGCGCGACGGCGGCGTGGCCCGGACCATGGCCAGGCCCGGCTCGACCTCGACGAAGTCCTGGAAGGACGTGCTGACCAGGTGCGCCACGCGGCGGCCCATGTCCCGCTCCGGGTGGACCACGTGCTCCACGCCGAGCTGACGCAGGATCTCGCCGTGGCGGTCGTCATTGGCCTTGGCCCAGAGCTGGTGCGTCCCGAACCGCCGCATCAGCGAGACGGTGAGGATCGAGTCCGCGAGGTCGCCGCCGATGGCGACGACGACGTGGTCCATCTCGTGGACCGAGAGCTGGCGCATCGCCTCCTCGTCCGTGCTGTCCGCGCGGACGACGTGGGTCAGCCGGCCGTTGAGCGCCTGGACGGCCTCGGCATCGGCGTCGACCCCCAGCACGTGGCAGTCGGACTCCATGAGCTCGCGGGCGACCCCGGAGCCGAACCGGCCGAGCCCGAGGACGGCCACGGTGGGGCGGTCGCCCCGGCGGGGGGCGAACAGGGAACGGGTGAGATCAGCCAATGAGGGGTCTCTCCTTCGGGTACTCGAAGTGGCGGGTGCGGTCGGTCAGGGCCAGGCTGCCGGCGACGGTGGCGGGGCCGATGCGGCCGACGAACATGAGGAGCATCAGGATGCCCTGCGCGGCCGGCGGCAGCTGGGCGGTGATGCCGGTGGACAGGCCCACCGTGCTGAACGCGGACACGCACTCGAACAGGATCTGGTCGGTCGTGAACGAGGACAGGCCCATGAGCGCCATCGTGGCGACGGCGATCGCGGTCGCGGAGAGCATGATCACGGTGATCGCCTCGCGGTGCGTGGTCCGGGAGAGCCGGCGGCCGAACGCATGGACGGCGCCCTCCCCCCGGATCTCCGCGAGCACGATGAACAGCAGGACGCTCGCCGTCGTGATCTTCACGCCCGAGGCGGTGCCGGCGGGGCCGCCGCCGATGAACATGAGCACGTCGGTGGCGAAGAGCGTCACGGGGTGCATCTGCCCGTAGTCCAGGGTGTTGAAGCCGGCGGTGCGGGTCGTGACGGACTGGAAGAACGCCGCGAGCACGCGCGAGGCCGGGTCCAGACCGCCCAGGGTCCGCGGGTTGGACCACTCGAGGACGAGGTACATGAGCGTGCCGCCCACCAGCAGCACCGCGGTGCCCACGAGCACGAGCCGGACCGTGAGGTTCCACCGCTCGGGTCGGCGCAGGTCTCGCCGCAGGGTCAGCACGACCGGCAGGCCCAGGCCGCCCAAGATGATCGCCGCCGCGATCGGCAGGCAGATGAACGGGTCCGAGACGAAGCCCATGAGGTTGTCGCTGAACAGCGCGAACCCGGCGTTGTTGAATGCGGAGACCGCGTGGAAGACCCCCTGCCACAGTGCCTGGCCCGGGGACATTCCCGCGCCCAGCCAGAAGCGCAGGCTCAGCAGCAGCGCCACCGAGGCCTCGACGGCCGTGGAGTACAGGATCAGGGCCCGCAGCACCCGGGGCAGGTCCCCGATCCCCTCGGCCCGGGTGGAGGCCGCGGCGTCGAGGCGCTGGGTGAGGCCGAGCCGCCGGAGGATCACCAGCCCCAGCAGCGACGTGAACGTCATGACGCCCAGGCCACCGAGCTTGATGAGCGTGAGGATCACGAGCTGACCCAGGGGTGTCCAGAACGTCTGGGTGTCCACGACGCCGAGGCCCGTCACCGTGGTGGCGCTGGTCGCCGTGAACGCGGCCTCCAGCGGGGTGGGCGCGCGGCCCTGATACGAGGCGGGCAGCAGCAGTGCGCCGGTGCCCGTCACGATGGCGACGAGGAAGGACCCGACCACGAGCTGGGTCGGACGGATGCGGGGCCGACGCGGGCCGACCCGCGGCGACGAGGTAAATGTCACGGGAGGGAAACATAGTCCTTCCGGGGCGCACTGTCACCGTGCGGCGCCGGTGGTTGAATGGCCGGGTGCCGACCCCCTCCGTCCCGCTCGTCCACCCGGTGCACCGGTTCGCCCACCACGAGATCGACTTCCGCCGCCGGATCGTCACGATGGCCGTGGTCAACCGCACCCCGGACTCCTTCTACGACGACGGCGCCGGCGCCGTCCTGGAGGACGCCCTCGCCCAGGCCCACGCCGCGGCGGACGCCGGAGCCGAGTGGGTCGACGTCGGCGGCGTGCCGTTCGCGCCCGGGGCGGAGCTCGACCCGACCGAGGAGGCGGCGCGGGTGGTCCCCCTGATCGCGGCCCTGCGG
This sequence comes from Micrococcus luteus, assembly GCF_022664405.1. NCBI lineage: Bacteria > Bacillati > Actinomycetota > Actinomycetes > Micrococcales > Micrococcaceae > Micrococcus > Micrococcus luteus. Next base: position 11,531 of record NZ_JAKRLB010000010.1, read on the forward strand.
AGCGGGGACGGGGCCGGGTCGTCCGAGGCATCGCGCCGGCTGATCCTCTCGGCGGACACGTTCCAGCCGGCCGTGGCCGAGGCGGCCCTGGCGGCGGGGGCGGACGTCGTCAACGACACCACGGGACTGTTCCACGCGGACCTGGGCCGGGTGGTGGCCGCCGCGGGCGCGCACCTCGTGGTCACCCACTCCCTCGCCCACGTGCGCGGACCCCGGGCCGTGGTCCCCCGGCCGACCTACGGCGACGTCGTCAGGGAGGTCCGCGACCACCTGCGGCGCACCGTCGACCGGGCCGTGGCGCTCGGCGTCCCCGAGGAGAGGATCATCGTGGACCCCGGCCACGATCTGAACAAGAACACCCGGCACACCCTCGAGATCACGCGGCGGCTGGACGAGATCGCCACCCTGGGGCTGCCCGTGCTGGCCGCGGTCTCGAACAAGGACTTCATCGGCGAGAGCCTGGACCGGCACCGGCACGAGCGCCTGCCCGGCTCGCTGGCCGCGGCCGCGGCCTGCGTGTACGGCGGCGCCCGGATCCTGCGCATGCACGACGCCGACGCCTCCGTCTCGGCGGCCCGCATGCTCGAGTGCGTGTTCGGGTGGCGTCAGCCGGCGCGCCTGGTCCACAACATGGGCGCGGAGAACCCGCCGCCGGACCGCAGCACCCTGGCCGGACACCGCGCCCACCGCGGGGGGCGGGCATGAGACGGCTGACCGAGACCGGCCCCGGCCTGGACGACGACGCCCTCCGCACCGCCCTCGCGGCCCCGGCGGCTGAGGACACCGGCCCCGGACCCTGGGTCCGCGTCGTGTTCATCGCCTCCGCCGACGGCGCGGCCACCCTGGACGGCCGTGCGGGCGGGCTCGGTTCCCCCGCGGACCAGCGGCTGCTCTCGCTGTCCCGGCACGACGCCGACGTCGTGCTCGTGGGGGCCGGGACCATCCGGGCCGAGGGCTACGAGGGTGCGCTGCTGTCCGAGGAGGACCGGCGTCGACGCGCGGAGGCCGGCGGGCCCGCGGACCCGCCCGTGGCCGTGGTCAGCGGCAGCCTGGACCTGGACCCGGCGTCCGCGTTCTTCACGGCCGCCCCGGTGCGCCCCTGGATCCTGACGTCCCGGGCCGCCCTCGCGGCCGAGCCGGAGCGGGCGGCGGCGCTGGCCGCGCGCGCGGACGTGCTGGCGGTCGGCGAGGAGCACGTGGACCCCCAGACCGTGGTGGCGACCCTGCACGCGCGCGGCGCCCGCGTCGTCCACTGCGAGGGCGGACCGCGCCTGTTCGGCAGCCTCGCGGCGGCCGGCCTCGTGGACGAGGTGCACCTCACCGTGGCGCCGCTGCTGGCCGGACCCGCCGCCGGCCGCGTCCTGACCGGCGAGGACGGCCCCGGCCTCCCCGCCCGGCTGCAGCTGGTCCAGGTGCTCCACGACGACGGCATGCTGTTCCTGCGCCTGCACCACGAGCGGCATGCCTCCCCCGGCCCGGACCCCACGCCGTGAGCGCGGCCGAGGAGCACCGCACCGCCTACGAGGTCCTCGGCGTGCCCCGCGACGCGACCGCCGAGGAGGTCCGGCGGGCCTACCGCCGCGCGGCCCGGGCCGCCCACCCCGACGTCGGTGGCGACCCCGCCGCCTTCCGGGCCGTGACGCGGGCGTGGGAGCTGCTCGGCGACGCCGAGGCCCGGCGCCGGTACGACCTCTCGCTGCCCGGCCCGGACGTCGGGGCCCGCGGCCCCCGCGCGCCGGGCGGGTCAGCGCGGGCGCGATCGTCGGGACGGCCCGGACCCGGCGGACGTGCCGACCGCCCCGTGCGCTACGAACCCCCGCCCGGCGAGGCGGAGGCGGACCCGACCGTGCTGGACCTGCCGCGATCGAGCCAACGCGTCCACGGGGCGCCGCGGCCGCGCGGGATCCTGCCGGACGAGCACCGGGTGCTGCGGCAGGCCCGCACCCTCGACGTGCTGCTGCGCCACGTGGCGGACGCGCTCCCGGCCGCCCGGGTCCTGACGGGACTGCGGCTGGGCGGGCGCTGGGGACGGCACCTCGACGTGGACCACGCGGTGCTGTGCGGCCACCGCCTGGCGCTGATCGGCTCCGTCATGGTCCCGGAGGGGACCTACACCTGGGACGGGGCGGACCTGCGCTCCCGGGGCCGCCCCGTGGCCCCGCCGCTGCTCGGCCCCGCGATGATGGCGTGGCAGCAGGCCCTGCCCCAGGTCACCGTCGGCGGATTCGTGCACGTGATGACGGACCGCGACGCGCGGCACGCACCCGTGATCCGCCACACGCGCGGCGCCGACGCGCCGGAGGCGCAGGCCGACCTGCTCACCGCCCCGCCCGCACCCGGGATCGCGTTCGCGCGCGAGATCGCGCTCTTCCTGGGCACCGGCACGGACCCGGACCTCGTGGACCGGCGCGCGCTCGGCGCGCTGGTCGACCGGCTCCACTGAGGCACGCCCCCGCCCGGCGGCGCCCCACTAGGCTGGGCGCGTGCCCGACTCCCCCACCCCACCCCGACCGAACCCGCACGAGGGCGCCGACCGCGCCCCGGCGCCCGGCACCCCCGGCTTCCGGATCCTGCTGCTCACCCCGGAGATCCCCGGCAACACCGGCAACGCGATCCGGCTCGCCGCCCTCACGGGGGCCGAGCTGCACCTCGTGGAGCCGCTGGGCTTCGGGTTCGAGGACGCCCACCTGCGCCGCGCCGGCCTGGACTACCACGACCTCGCGGTGGTGACGGTGCACCCGGACCTCGACGCTGCGCTCGCGGCCCTCGCCCCCGCCCGTGTGCTGGCCTTCACCGCGCGCGGGTCCGTGCGGCACGACCGGGTCGCCTACCGGCCCGGCGACGTGCTGCTCTTCGGCCGCGAGTCCACCGGCCTGCCCGAGGAGGTGCTGACCGATCCGCGGGTCACCGAGACCGTCTGCCTGCCCATGCAGCCGGCCCGTCGGTCCCTGAACCTGGCGAACGCCGTCTCCATCGCCGTGTACGAGGCCTGGCGCCAGCACGACTTCGCCGGGTCCGCTGCCCGCCCCGATTCCCTAGACTGAGGCCACCATGCAGACTCCTGACGCGTCCGAGCCCCACGCCGACCGCCCCGATGACGCCGGCCAGCCCGCCCTGGACACCCTCCTGCGCCGCAGCGCCGAGGGTGACCGGGCCGCGTTCTCCGCGTTCTACGACGCCACGGTCCCGTGGGTGCACGGCCTGGCCGAAGCGATGTTCGGCCCCGGCGACGACGCCGCCGCGGCCACGGTCCGCACCTACCTGACGGCATGGGAGGAGGCCTCCGAGGCCGGGCTCGACCTGAGCGAGCGTGACGACGCGACCCACCGCGAGCGCCAGGTGTTCACGTGGCTCGAGGTCCTCGCCCACCGCGTGATGACCTCGCTGCGCCGCGCCGGCGGCTCCGCGGCGGAACGTGGGCGTCGTCCCGGCCCGGCCGGGCCCGCGCCGTTGCCCGAGGACCTCGTCGACCGCGTGGCCCCGGACGCCTACGAGGCCGTGCGACTGGCGTGGCTGGGCGGCTGCACCGACCGGGAGGTCGCCGATCGGCTGGGTCTGCCGGCCGACCAGGCCCGCACCCTCCTGCGTGACGGCGTGCGGCAGGTCGTGGCGGCCCGCCGCGACCTCACGCAGGACGCCGCCCGGCCGTCCGCGCCGGCCCCGGCGACCGGCCCGGCACTCGGCGCGGACGTGCGCGAGGACGTGGACGCCGGCCGCGCACTCGAGCTGGCCGACCTCTCGGCCGTGCACGCCCTCGACACGGCCGGGCACACCGCGGCCTTCTCCGCCGTGCAGCGGCGGGGCGGCGAGCTGGCCCTGTGGCGCTCCCGGGTGGACGGTGCGCGCCAGGCGGTGGCCTGGGCGTTCCGGTCCGTGACGGCCGAGCCGCCGTCGGCCCTGCTCGACGAGGTCCTGCGTCGCCTGCCCGCCCAGGACGTGGGCATGGACCTGATCGGCGACGAGTCCGCCCCCGCCGGCCCGCCGCGGGACCGCCTGCGCTGGCTCAAGGTGACCGCCCTCCTGCTGCTCGCGGCCCTCGTGCTCGGCGTCGGCGGGTGGACGGTGTGGAGTCAGTTCACGCGGCCGGGCATCGTGCACCGCATCGACCAGTCGAAGGACCTGTTCACGACCTCGGAGTACCCGGCACAGGACGGCGGCACGGTCCAGGCGTTCCTGTCCCGGGAGCAGAACAGCGGCTACCTGACGATCAGCGGGATGCCCCAGCTGCCGGAGGGTCAGTCCTACCAGCTGTGGCTCTACCCCTCGGACGGCACGGCCCCGGCCTCGCTCGGCACGTTCGACGCCAACGGCTTCGGCGAGCCCGTCACCTTCCGGGGGCTGGACCGCTTCGCGGCGATGGGCATCTCCGTGGAGCCCAGCTCGGGCTCGGAGGTGCCGACGTCGGAGCCCGTCGTCGGCGTGGACCTCGACCCCACCGCGCAGACCGGCCCGCGCTACGGCGGTCGGCCGAGCACCAACTGAGATCCCCCGCAGGGGGGGCGGTTCAGAACCCGGCGATGGTGCCCGGGCCGTTGACCGTGACCAGGTGGAACGCCTCGGCGTGACCCGGCGCGGCGGCCGGGCCGGCGGCGCGCCGGTGATGTTCGGCCATCTGGGCGAGCACGTGCCGCCGCATCGCGTCGACGTCCGGGTGCTGGGAGAGGTGGGCGTCGAGGGCGCGCAGCTTCTGCTCCGCCAGGCCCGTGACGTCCACGACCGTGTTCCGGCGCGCGGCGGGGGCGGCGTACAGCAGCAGGTTCCGGACCTTGAACGCCTCGAGCCCCTCCGCCGCGAGCTCCGGGTACGCGTACGGGTTCTCGGCCGCCGGGTACGCGGCGCGCACCACGGCCTCGCCGCAGGCGAGGTGGTCCGGGTGGGCGGCCTGCATCCGCTCCCAGTCCCGCTCCGGGTGGGTGCTGAGCACCACGTCCGGGCGGACGCGGCGCATCAGCGCCACGAGCTTGCGGCGCACGCCGTGGTCCGGCTCGAGGTGTCCGTCGCGCTCGCCGAGGAAGTGGACCTCGGCGGCACCGACGACGGCGGCGGCCGCGCGCTGTTCGGCGTGCCGGCGGGCGGTCATCGCCTCCGGGCCCTCCGAGTCGAAGCCGCCGGCGTCCCCGTCCGTCACGATGCACAGCTCGATGTGCAGCCCGGCCGCGCGGAAGCCGGCCAGGGTGGCGGCGGCCCCGAAGTCGAGGTCGTCCGGGTGGGCGCCGACGGCCAGGACCCGGCGCCAGCCGTGGTGGGCCGCGAGCGCGGCGGGGGTGGTGAGCGTGGTGGTCACGAGCGGGTGTCCTCCGTGAACGTCACCTCGGTCGTCTGCTCCGCGCCGTCGCGGAGGTAGGTGACGTCCACCGAGTCTCCCACGCGGTGCTCGCGGACGACGGCGGTGAGGGACTCGGAGTCGATCACCGCGTGGTCGCCGACGGCGGTGATCACGTCGCCCTCCTTCAGCCCGGCCGCGTCGGCCGCCGACTCTCCCACGACCTGCTGGACGCGGGCGCCGTCGCTGAACACGGTCTGAGCGTTCTCGCCGCCGCCCTGCACCTCGGCGGGCTCCGGGGTGACGCTCACGCCGAGCATGGCATGCGTGGCCTTGCCGTGGTCGATCAGGTCCTGTGCGACCCGCTGGGCGTAGTCCACGGGGATGGCGAAGCCGACCCCGATGTTGCCCGCCTCGCTCGGGTCCTGGCCGGTCGAGGCGATCGCGACGTTCACGCCCACCAGGCGACCCTCGGCGTCGACGAGCGCGCCTCCGGAGTTGCCGGGGTTGATGGCCGCGTCGGTCTGCAGCACGTTGATGTACACCTCGCCCCGGGTGCCCTGCGGGGTGCCCGGCAGCTGGAAACGGTACTGCTCGGCGCCGGAGGACGAGCCGGAGCTCTCGCCCTGCGGCTCGGGCGCCTCGGAGGACGCCACCGCGATGGTCCGGTCCAGGGTGGAGATGATCCCGTCGGTCACGGTGTTCGGCAGGCCCAGGGGGGCGCCGATGGCGACGGCCTCGTCCCCGACCTTCAAATCCCCGGACCGGCCGATCTGGATGGGGGTGAGGTCCGGGGCGTCGATCTTGATGACGGCCAGGTCGGACAGCGGGTCGGTGCCCACGACGGTGGCAGCGTAGACCTCCCCGTCCGAGGTGCGCACCGTCAGCTCGGCGTCGTTGGCCTGGCCGCCGAGGGTGACCACGTGGGTGTTCGTGAGGATGTGCCCCTCCGTGTCCAGGATCGACCCGGACCCGGAGCCGGAGGCGGAGCTCGACGTCGCGGAGATGGTCACCACGGAGGGCAGCGCCGTCTTCGCGGCGTTCCCGACGGCGGTGTCCGCCACGGGCTGTCCCCCGGCCTCGGCCGAGGTGTCCGTCGCCTGCGAGGAGGAGGAGCTCGCGGCCTCGCCGCCGTCCTCCGCGACCGCGCAGCCGGAGAGCCCCACCATGAGCACGGCCGCGGCGAGCAGGCCCGCCCCGGCACGGGCGCGGGCCTGGGGCCGGGGACGCGCGACGGGGCGGGCCGTCGGCACGGGGGGCTGGGTGGGGGCGGCGGTCTGGTCCACGGGGTCCTCGCTTCGGGTCGGGCCCCGGGCGGTCGACACGGACGCCCGTCGTCTTGCGGACGTGCGCCCCGGGGCGCGTCCATGCTGACGTGGATGGCTGAACGCCGCCTGGACGTCGGCCTGACATCCGCTCCGCCGACGGTCCCGGCCGCGCCGGATCCCTGGTGCCTGCTTCCCACGCCGCCCTACACTCAACCCCAGGATCCGGCGGGTCCGCCCGGTGCGGCGGCTCGCCTCAGCCGTCGAAGGAGACCCCGCATGACCGTGTCCGCCCGTCCCGCCGACGTCGGCCGTCTGGCGCGAGCCGTGACCGCCGCGGGTCTGGGAGGCCTGGGCCTCCTGGTGGCGGCGCCCGCCGCGCACGCCGTGACGGTGCCGCCGGGCGTGTACGTGGTGGACGAGGCAGGTGTGCTCTCGACCTCCGATGAGCAGCGGCTGACCCAGGAGATCCAGGACCTGCGCCGGGACACCGGGCAGGGGCTGTACGTCGTCTACGTGGATGAGTTCAGCACGGACGCCCAGACGCTGGCCCAGGACGTGGCGCGCCAGCGCGGGCTCGGGACGAACGACTCGGTCCTGGCGATCGCGGTCGAGGACCGCGCCTATGGGCTGGACAGCGGCGGGGACGCGAACCTGCAGAACCAGGTGACGCGCACCTACGTGGGCCCGGAGCTGTCCAAGATCGGCACGGACCCCGGCTCGGCGGAATGGCTCGCGGTGGGCACCGCCGCGGTGCAGGGGCTCGACGACGCCGCCGACGGCACGCTCGACGGCACGGGGGCCAGCGGGGCGGAGTACGATCCGGCCGGCGCCCTGCCGGCCGGCACCACGGGCGGCGGGAGCACGGCCCAGGGCGCCTCCGACGGCGGCGGGGCCCTGACGGCGGTCCTCGGCGCAGGTGCGGTGGCCGCGGCCGTGGGCGGCGGCGTGCTCGTGGCCCGCAGCCGGAAGCGCACGCAGGGTGGCGCCGTCGAACGGGGCCGCACCGAGGAGGCCCGCCGCGACCCCCTCGACGAGCTCAGCGTGGAGCAGCTGCGCACCCAGGCCGGCTCGAAGCTCGTGGCCGCGGACGACGCCATCCGCTCCTCGGAACAGGAGCTGGGCTTCGCCGAGGCGTCCTACGGGGAGAAGTCCGTGGCGACGTTCCGCGAGGACATCGACCGGGCCAAGGAGCACATGCGGGCCTCGTTCCAGCTCCAGCACCAGCTCGACGACGAGATCCCGGACACCGAGGCCGAGCAGCGCGCCTGGCTCAAGGAGATCATCCAGCGCAGCGAGGCCGTGGGTGCGGCCCTGGCGGCGCACAAGAAGGAGTTCGACTCCCTGCGCGACCTCGAGAACCAGGTGCCCGAGGCCCTGGAGCGCGTCGACGCCCGCCTGCCGGAGGCGCGGTCCCGGGTGCAGGAGTCCGAGTCGGCGATCGCCGCGCTGCACGGCCAGTACGCGGAGTCCGCCCTCGCCGAGGTCGCGGACAACGCGACGCAGGCCCGGGAGCGGCTCGAGTTCGTGGAGACCGCCGTCGCGAAGGCGCGGAGCGCGTGGGACGTCCAGGACCGCTCCACGGCGGCGCTGGCCGTGCGTGCCGCCGAGGAGGCGCTCAGCCAGGTGGACACGCTCACGGAGGCGGTGGGCAAGGCCGAGGGGTCCCTGCGGGCCATGCTGGGCAACCTGCAGACGGGCCTCGCCCAGTCCGAGCAGGACGTCGCCGAGGCCGAGGCGCTCGTGGCCAACGGGTCGAACCCCGAGCTGGCCGGCCCGGTGGCGGGGATGAAGAACGCCGTGAACGCGGTGCGCCGAGCCCTCGCGGCCGGCCGTCCGGACCCCCTGGAGCTGCTGCACCAGCTCGAGGCCGCGCACCGCCAGCTCAACACCCCGCTGGCCGGCGTCCGCGACGCTCGGGAGCAGGCCCGCCAGGCCTCCCAGGTGCTCACCTCCACGATCGCCCAGGCCCAGGCCCAGATCGACGGCACGGCCGACTTCATCGGCGCCCGTCGCGGTGCGGTGGGCTCGGAGGCCCGGACCCGGCTCGCGGAGGCCGACCACACGCTGCGTTCGGCGATCAGCCTCGGCCGCACCGACCCCGTGACCGCCCTCCAGCAGGCGCAGCGCGCCTCCCAGCTGGCCGAGCGCGCGAGCGAGCTGGCCCGCGCGGACGTCGAGGGCTTCGGCTACGGCCCCGGCATGGGCGGCATGTACGGTGCACGCCCGCGCGCCGGAGTGGGCGGCAGCTTCGGCGGCGGCCTCGGCGGCGCGCTGCTCGGCGGCATCCTGATGAACTCGATCCTGAACAGCGGCAGCTGGGGCGGCGGTGGCTTCGGCGGGTTCGACGGCGGCGGCCTCGGCGGCGGCGACTTCGGCGACATCTCCGGCGGCGGCTTCTGACCGCCGCCCCATGAACTCCGGCGCCTCGGGCGCCGGCCCGGCCCGCAGGAGCGGGACGGGGTGGACGCAGGCCGACGGTCTGCGCTGACGTGAAAGACCGACGAAAGGCAGACACCATGGTCAAGCAGTCCATCTTCGGCCGCATCAGCACGCTGGCGAAGGCCAACATCAACGCGATGCTGGACAAGGCCGAGGACCCCCAGAAGATGCTGGACCAGATGGTCCGCGACTACACGAACAACATCGCCGAGGCCGAGGCCGCCGTCGCCCAGACGATCGGCAACCTGCGGATGATCGAGGACGACTACCGCGAGGACCAGGACGCGTCCCGCAGCTGGGGCCAGAAGGCGCTGGCCGCCTCCCAGAAGGCCGACGACTTCCGCGCCAAGGGCGACACCGCCTCGGCGGACAAGTTCGACAACCTCGCCAAGGTGGCCATCGAGCGCCAGATGGACTTCGAGCGCCAGGCGAAGTCCGCGGAGCCGACCATCGCCTCGCAGCGCGAGATCGTCGAGCGCCTGAAGACCGGTCTGGACCAGATGAAGGTCAAGCGTCAGCAGCTGGTCGCCAAGCGCGACGAGCTGACCGCCCGCGCCAAGTCCGCCCACGCCCAGTCCGCGGTGGCCGACGCCGTGAAGTCGATCGACCTGCTGGACCCGACCTCCGAGGTCTCCCGCTTCGAGGAGAAGGTCCGTCGCGAGGAGGCCCGCGTGCGCGGCCAGCAGGAGATCGCCGCCTCCTCCCTCGACGCCCAGTTCGAGTCCCTCGAGGACCTCGGCGAGAAGACCGAGGTGGAGGCCCGCCTCGCCGCCCTCAAGGCCGGCGGCGCCGGCCAGGCCGCCCTCACCTCGGGCGACGTCGACGCCGACGAGACCCTCACCCTCGACTACGCCGCCGAGGGGACCGCCGAGGAGACCGGCACCGCGCGCGGCTGACCTCGCCCCGCCCCACGGCCCGTCGCCCGGCCCACGCCGGTGCGGCGGGCCGTCGTCGTGTGCCCCGGCCCGGTGCTCCTGGCCGTGGGCACGCTGGCCCGTGCCGTCATCACGCCCCTCCAGACCCTGATGATCCCGGCCTCCGTCATCGCCGGCATCCTGGGCCTGGCCCTCGGCCCGAACGGCCTGGGCTGGCTGCCGTTCAGCTCCCAGCTGGGCACATACGGCTCGATCCTGATCGTCATCGTGTTCGTGTGCATCGCGCTCACCGACGACTTCGACGTCCGCAAGATCGGCCGCCCCGTGGGCGCGTTCGCCTCGTACGGCGTGCTGATCTACGCCTCCCAGGTGGCCATCAGCGCGCTCGTCACGCTGGTCGTCCTGCAGCCGCTGTTCGACGCGCCCGACTCGTTCGCCGCCCTGCTGTTCGCCGGCTGGGCGGGCGGCTTCGGCTCCGCGGCCGCCGTGGGCCAGGCATACGCGGCCAACGGTGATGCGACCGTCACCTCGCTGGCCTACACCTCGGCCACGGTCGGCATGATCGTCGGCGTGGTGGGCGGCATCATCCAGGCCAAGATCGGCGCGCAGCGCGGCCACGCGCAGGAGTTCGCGGGCCTGACCTCCATCCCGGAAGAGCTGCGCACCGGAGTGCTGGACCAGGTGGAGGAACGCCCGGTCATCGGCCGGCACACCTTCTCGGCGGCCTCGTTGGAGTCGCTGGCCTTCCAGGTCGGCGTCGTCGCGATGATCGCGGCGGCCGCGCACGGCGTGGTCTCCTGGATCACGGCCGTGTGGCCGAGCATCGTGGGTGAGGACGGACCCCAGCTGATCATCCCCGCGTTCGCGATCGCGTTCATCCTCGGCCTGATCGCCCGCGTCCTGTTCCAGGCCACGAAGACGGCGAAGTTCCTCGACCCGGGCTCGCTGAACGCGGTGTCCGGCACCGCCACGGACATCCTCATCGTCTGCGGCATCGCCGCGATCGCCCCGACCGTGGTCGTGGACTACTGGCAGCCGCTGCTGCTCCTGTTCGTGATCGGCCTCGCGCTGGCCCTGTTCCTGGGGATCGTCGTGGCGCCGCGCGTCATGACCGACGCGTGGTTCGAGAAGCAGCTGTTCACGTGGGGCTGGGCCACCGGCGCCGTCGCCACGGGCGTGGCCATGCTGCGCATCGTGGACCCGAAGCTGAAGTCCGGGACCATGGAGCAGTTCGGGGTGGCGTACATCCCGGTGGTGCCCGTGGAGATCGCGGCGGTGTCCTTCGTGCCGCTGCTGCTCATCGCGGGCCTGTCCTGGGCCGTGGTCGGCATCTGGGGCGCGATTGCGGTCACTGCGATCATCGCTGCTGTCTGGCTGCGCCGCACCGATCCGGGCCGCCGCACGCCGGCCCAGCAGGCGGTCCGGGCCTCGAGCCGCTGACGCTCCCGCTCCCCCGCGTTGATCGTCCGAGGGCGGTCGCCCCGGCCCGCCGGCACCGTGCCGGCGGGCCGGGGCGACCGGGCCCGGACATGCGAGAAGGCCCCCAGCCGAAGCTAGGGGGCCTTCTCCTTCTCGTTGCGGGGGCAGGATTTGAACCTGCGACCTCCGGGTTATGAGCCCGGCGAGCTACCGAACTGCTCCACCCCGCGGCGACTCCTAGAACTATACACACCTGTTCCGTCGAGTTCAAATCGGCGTCAGCACCCCGCCATCCGGCGGCCATGCGGCGGCCACCTGTCCCGAGACGACAGCGGCCCCGACCACGCGCGGTGCGTGGCCGGGGCCGTCGTCGACGGTCCGGCGGGCCCGGCCCGCCGGCGCCGGCTCAGCCGCTCGGCGTCGGGCTGGCGCTCGACGACGGCGCGGGGCTCGCCTCTCCCTCGGCCGGGGCCTGGTCCCGGGCGGGCGCGTCGCCGCCCAGGGCGTCGTCGGCGGCGGTGGCACGCTTCAGGGCCTCGTTGAGACGCTTCTGCTGCTCGCCGTAGCCGGCCCAGTCGCCCTCGGCCAGACGCTCCTGGCCCCGGGTCAGGGCGTCCTGAGCCTCCTCGAGGGCCGCCGAGAGCTCCTCCTCGACGGTGCCCGGAGCCGTCGGCTCCTCGCCCGGTGCGGGCGCCTCCGCCTGGTTCTCCTCCGGGGTGACCGCGCCCGAGTCGCCGTCGAACACCTGGTCCAGGGCCTCCTGGAGGGTGTCCGCGAAGCCGACCTTGTCGCCGAAGGACACGAGCACCTTGCGCAGCGTCGGGTAGGTGGTGCCGCCCGAGGAGCGGACGTACACCGGCTGGACGTAGAGGATGCCGCCGGCCACGGGCAGGGTGATCATGTTGCCGTTGAGCACCTCGGACGCGCCCTGGCGCAGCAGGTTCAGCTCCCGCGAGACGTCCGCGTTCGAGTCGAAGTTCGCCTGCGCCTGGCCCGGGCCGGGCACCGTGGTGGACCGCGGCAGCTCGAGCAGTCGGAGCTTCCCGTAGCCCTCGGCCTTCACGCCGTCCTCCCCCGTGCCGGCGTCGCCGGTGGCGGACAGGAAGCCGTAGAGCACGTTGCGCTGCTGGGCACCGTCCGTGATCTGCGGGATGTAGCTGCTGGTGAGGGAGAACGCCGGCTCGTCCTGGCCGGGCATCTGCAGCGTCATGTAGTACGGCGGCTGCTTGACGTCCTCCTCGCGCGTGGGGTCCGAGGGCACGGACCACGCGTCGTTGTTCTCGTAGAAGTCGTCCGCATCGGTCACGTGGTAGCGGCCGAGCAGCTCGCGCTGAACCTTGAACATGTCCTCCGGATAGCGGACGTGGTCCATGAGTCCGGCGCTCATCTCCGAGTACGGGCGCAGCGAGGACGGGTAGACGTTCTGCCAGGCCCGCAGCAGCGGATCCTGGTCGTCCCACGCGTAGAGGGACACCGAGCCGTCGTACGCGTCCACCGTCGCCTTCACCGAGTTGCGGATGTAGTTCACCCGGCCCTGCAGCGCCGGGTTCTGGCCCTGGCTCAGGGAGTCCACCGTGACCTCGCCCAGCTGCTGGGCGGTGGAGTACGGGAACTGGTCCGAGGTCGTGTAGGCGTCCACGATCCACTGCACGCGGCCGTCGACGATCGCCGGGTAGGGGGCGGTGTCCACCGTCAGGTAGGGCGCGACCTTGCGGACGCGCTCGGCCGGGTCGCGGTCGTAGAGGATCTGCGAGGCCTCGTTCACGTCCGAGGACAGCACGAGCTCGGGCGAGCCGAACTTCACCGCGTACGCGAGCCGGTTGAACAGGTTGCCCACCGAGGGGCCGCCGTCGCCGGAGAAGGTGTACGCCGTGTCCTCCTGGGAGTCGGCCGTCTGCGGCCGGTCGCGTTCGACGGCCGGCGCGCCCTCGGGCGCACCCACCACCGAGTACGAGGGCGAGTTGTGCCCGAAGTAGATGCGCGGCTCGTAGTCCTGGTCGGAGGCCAGCGGCCCGCGCGTCGGGATCTCGGAGAGCAGCCACTGGGGCCGGCCGCCGGCCGCGACCTCGGAGGCGTCGGCCACGACCATGCCGTAGCCGTGCGTGTAGATGGTGTGGCGGTTCACCCACGACTGCGAGTCGTCCACGTTGACGTCACGGGCCGCCAGGATGGTGTCCCGCGTCTGGCCGTCCACCTCGTAGCGGTCCACGTGCAGGGTGGTGGGGAACGAGTAGTACGGACGGAATTGCTGGAGCTGCCCGAAGGTCTGGGAGATCAGGTTCGGGTCCATGAGACGGACGTTGGCCGTGTTGGCCTCCTCGCCCGCCAGGGCCCCGGCCTCCGTGTCCGTGGCGCCCTCATAGTTCGTCACCTCGACGTCGTCCAGGCCGTACGCCTCGCGCGTCATGGCGATGTTCCGCTCGATGTACTCGGACTCGAGCGTGCGCTCGGACGGCTTCACCTGGTACTCCTGCACGATGAAGGGGTACGCCGTGCCCACCACGAGCGCCGTGATGACCAGGACCGCGGTGCCGATCAGCGACAGCCGCCACCGGCCCGAGACCACCGTCCACACGAACAGGCCGGCCACGATCGCGGCCGTGACCGCCAGGATCGCCGACGTCGGGATGACCGCGTTCACGTCCGTGTAGAGCGCGCCGGCCCAGTTGCCGGTCTGCGACTGCGTGGTGCGGTAGCGGTTGAGCCAGAAGTTGACGCCCTGCAGCAGCAGGAACACGGCGAGGGTGATGCCGATGTGGGCGCGCGCCGCCGGGGTGATCCGCACGCCGCCGCCCTCCTCCACGCGTACCGCGCCGTACAGGTAGTGCACGAGCAGACCGGTGATGCCGGAGACCAGGACCACCGAGATCAGGTACCCGACCACGAGCGTCAGGAACGGCAGGGTGGCCATGAAGAACATGAGGTCCAGGCCGAACTCCGGGTCCGCCTGGCCGTAGGGCACCTGGTTCAGGAACAGCAGGACCGTGTTCCAGCCGTTCATCGCGGTGGAGCCGGCGAACACGCCGAGCACGAGCGGGACACCCAGGAACACCAGGCGCCGGATGGGCTCCAGCTGGCGCTGGGCCTGGCTGAGCGAGTCCCGCGCGGCCGCGGACGCGTCCGCGGGGCGGTGGCGCCAGGCCGTGCGGATCGCCAGCCACACGGCGAGGGCCATCCCGAGCCCGGCGATCAGGAACAGCGCGGCCTTGGCGACGACCTCGGTCCAGAAGACCTCGGTGAAGCCCAGCTGCGAGAACCACAGCACGTCCGTGTAGACGTTCGTGAACACCACGAACAGCCCCACGAGCACGGCCACCGCGATGATGGTCAGCACGAGCGCGCTCGGCCGGCCCGGCCGGCCCCTGCCGCGCGCGGCGGAGGACCCGCCCCCGCCGAACGGGCCGCCGGGGCCGCGGTCGCCGTCGTCGCCCGGGCCGCGCGGGGCGCCGCCGAAGGGGCCGAACGCCCCGAACGGGCCGGACTGGCCCCCGGCGGTCCCGCCGCCGTCACGGGGCGGGCCGCCGAACGGTCCGCCGCCTCCCTGTCCGAAGCTCACTGCTCTGTCCTCTTCCCTCCCGCGTCCGCGGGGCTCTGCTCCGGTCCGGGGCGCTGCGCCCCGGACATGTCGTCCGGTCTGGTGGTCTGGTGGTCTGGTGGTCCTGGTGTGCGTCGGCTCAGCCGCACGTCCACGCGGCGGCCGGGCTCTCCCCCCGGGCCACCGCCTCGACGATGTCGCGGGCCTGGCCCAGCGTGTCCACGGGGTACACCGTCAGACCCTCGGGCACACGGCCGGCCAGCTCCTCGCAGTTCGCCGAGGGGGCGAGGAACGTCGTGGCCCCCGCCTCGGCGGCGCCGCGCACCTTCTGCGGGATCCCGCCGATGGGACCCACGACGCCGTCCCCCGTGATCGTGCCCGTTCCGGCGATCGGGGCGCCCCCCGTCATCGCGCCCGGGGTCAGCCGCTCGATCACGGTGAGCGCGAACATCAGACCCGCCGAGGGCCCGCCGATGTCCGGCACGGTCAGCTCGACGTCCACCGGGACGTCGTAGGCGGTCTCGATCAGGGCCCCCATCTGCCACGGCTGGGGCGCGCCCTCGGGGGCGGCCGCCACCGGCACCTCGAGGTCCTGCTCCACGCCGTCGCGGCGGACCGTCAGCGTGACCGGGTCGGGCCCCGCGGCCCCGACGGCGGCGCGCACGGCCTCCAGGTCGGCCACGGGGCGTCCCTCGGCGGCGCTCACCTCGTCCCCGGCCCGCAGGACGCCCTCGGCGGGCCCGCCGGGCACGAGCTGCTGCACGACGAGCCGCTGGGGCACCTCGCGTCCGAGCTCGTGCAGGGCCGCGGCGGTCGCGGTCTGCTGGGAGTCCGACATGGCCGCCGAATTGGCCTCGCCGACCTCGTCGGAGGTGACGCCGGTGGGATACATCAGCTCGCGCGGGACCACGTCCACGGCGGGGTCCGTCAGGCCGCGGCCGAGGTCGAGCAGGGAGGTGGTGCCGATGGGCGGGCCCCCGACCATCACGGTGGTCATGTGCAGGGTCCCCTCACCCGGGTCCGCCTCGCCGCCCTCGACGCGCAGCACGGGTCGACCCTCGCGTTCGCCCAGCAGGTCCACGGCGGGGCCGGGGCCCTCGAGGATGTAGGGGGTGGGGGCCAGCAGGGCCAGCCCGACGCTGCCCAGGGCGAGCCACCCGGAGAAGGGCACGCGGGCGGCGCGGATGGTCCTCGAGGGCACTGCGCGCACGCGACACCGTCTTTCCTGGGGGTCCTGATCGGGCCGTCCTCGCCGCCGGGCACGTGCCGCGCGGCGACGGTCACACCAGTCTACGCGGGGCCGCGACCGACGCCTGCCCCTCGCGCGACGCCGTGCGCCATGGGCGAACCGCGCCGCCGCGAGGTCGGGAGGGCGGGCGTGCCGCGCCGGCGCGGATACGCTGGAGACATGAGCAACGACGCGCGCACGCCCGGATCCGACGACGGCCGCGACCCCCTGGAGGAGATGCTGCGGCAGCTCTTCGGCGGCCAGGGCCCCGACCCGGACGAAGTCCGACGCGCCATGGAGGGCCTGGGCGGCCCCGGCGGGGTGCCCTTCGACCCGTCCCAGCTGAATCCGGCCATGATGCAGCAGGCCATGGCCCAGTTCCAGGCGATGATCAGCTCCGGCTCCGGCTCGGACGGCCCCGTGAACTGGTCCCTGGCGAAGCAGGCCGCCCGCCAGGCCGTGGCCGGCGAGGACCCGGCCGTCGGCTCGTTCGCGCGACGCGAGGTGGACGAGGCGCTGCGGCTGGCCGAGCTGTGGCTCGACGGCGTCACGCAGACCGAGCCCGTCGGCAGCGTCGGCGTGGCCTGGTCCCGTGCCGAGTGGGTCGAGGCGACCATGGACCAGTGGCGCCGGCTCACCGAGCCCGTGGCCGTCTCGATGTCCCGCGCGATGTCCGCGGCCATCGAGCAGCAGCTGCCGGGCCAGCTCCCCGAGGGCATGGACGCCTCCCTGCTCGGCGGGCTGCAGCCCATGCTGAAGAACATGGGCGGCACGATGTTCGGCCTGCAGCTCGGGGGCGCCGTGGGCGCCCTGGGCAAGGAGGTGCTCTCGGGCACGGACATCGGCCTGCCCGTCGCCGGCCACCGTCTCGCCCTCGTCCCCGTGAACATCGAGGAGTTCGGCGACGGACTCTCGGTGCCGGACGACCAGATCCGCATCTACCTGGCCCTGCGCGAGGCCGCACGCATGCGCCTCTTCCTGCACTCGCCGTGGCTCGAGCGGGACCTGTACGCCGCCGTCGAGCAGTACGCCGCGGGCATCCGCCTGGACACCGAGGGCATCGAGCGGGCCGCGCAGTCGGTGGACCCGATGGACCCCGGTTCCCTGCAGGCCGTGTTCGACGGCGCGTCCTTCATCGCCGCCCCGGACGCCACCCAGCAGGCCGCGCTGGACCAGCTGGAGCTGCTCGTCGCCCTCGTGGAGGGCTGGGTGGACGTGGTGGTCGCCGAGGCCGCGCGCCCGCTCGAGTCGGCGGCCGCCCTGCGCGAGACCATGAACCGCCGCCGCGCCTCGGGCGGCCCGGCCGAACAGGCCTTCGCCGCCCTCGTGGGCCTCGAGCTGCGCCCGCGCCGCCTGCGCGAGGCCGCCGCGTTCTGGGAGCACGTCACGGCTGAGCACGGCACGGAGTACCGCGAGGAGATCTGGCGCCATCCCGAGCGTCAGCCCACCGCGGAGGACCTCGAGGACCCCGCCGGATACGCCGGGCGCCGCTCCGCCGCAGACGCCAGCACCGAGTCCCTCGACGACGAGCTGCGCAAGCTCCTCGAGGGCGGCTTCGGCGACGCGCCGCGCGAGGGCTGAGCCCCTCCCGGCACGACGGCGGCGGGCGGTCCGGCACCTCGGGTGCGGGCCGCCCGCCGCCGTGTCAGTCCGCGTCCTCGTCCTCCGCCCACCGGTCCGGCGCCGTGCGACCGCGGCCCTCGGCGAAGGTGACCCCCTCGAGGAAGGCCATCGCCTCGGCGTAGCGCGGGTACCGGTCCACGAGGCGTCGGAAGGCCGGGCCGTGTCCGGACTCCAGCAGGTGGGCCAGCTCGTGGACGAGCACCGCCGCCACCACCCAGTCCGGCATGCCGCGCAGCTGCGTCGAGAGCCGGATGGTGCCGCGGGCCGGCGTGCACGAGCCCCAGCGGCGGCGCTGCCGGGCCGACCACGTGACCGAGACCGGACGGGCCCGCCCGCCCAGGTGCGCCGCCGAGAGCCGTCCCGCCCAGGCCAGGAGCGCGTCGTCGGAGCGGGCGTCGGCGGGGCGGCCGTCCGGGTCGGCCGCGGGCTGCCCCGTCCCGCCGCGTGCGCCCACCTTCGCGACCATCCGGCCGATCCACTCGCGCTCCTGCGCGGCCGAGAGCCGGGCCGGGACGTTGACCTGCAGGCGGCCGTCGCGCCACCCCGCCGAGACGGTGCGGGTGCGGGCCGTGGAGCGCACGAGCCGCACGGGCGTGCCCTCCCAGTCCACATCGATGCTCTCGCGGGCGGGACCGCGGTGGGCGGCCGGGACGGCACGCGGAGGAAGGCCGGGGGCGGGCGGGACAGGGCGCATCCGGCCATTGTCCGGCATGGGGCGCAGGCTGTGGACAATCCGGCACGGTCCGGGAGTGCCCTGGCAGGGTGGGAGGGACCGAGCCGAGAGGAGAGCCGTGCGCACCGTCGCCGAGACCGTCACCACCGTCCCTCATGACGCCGCCGCGTCAGCGCTGGAGCCGGGGGCGTGGGCCCCGCCGACGGACGTCCACGTGGCGGGCCTCGACGCGGTGGGCGCGGCGATCGCCCACGCACTGGCGGGGGCCGGGGCGCTGCGCCTGGCCCTGTGGGATCCACGGCCCGTCGACGCCGCGGACCTGGGGACCGGCCTGCTGCCCGGGGACCTCGGTCGGCCCCGGGCGGGTGCGCTCGAGCGCCGGCTGGGCGATGTGGCCCCCGGACTGCGCCGCTACGCGCACCACGGCCCGGTGCCGGTGCTCGTGGGGCAGGCGACGGTGGCGGTGGGGTCCGTGCTCGACGCGGACCTGGCCGCGCAGGCCCTGGCCGCCGACCACCCGCTGCTGCCGGTCGCGGTGGGGCCGAAGGTGGTCACGGTCGGACCGTGGTGCGCCCCCGGGGTGCGCGGGTGCCCGCTGTGCCGATGGCCCGCGGACCCGGCGGGCGTCCCCGGTGCCCCGACGGCGCCCGGCCCGTCGGCGCACCGGGGACAGGTGGACGGGCTCGCGGCGCTGCGGGCCGCCGTGCTGACCGTGGACGCGCTGCGGACCGGACCGGCCCCCGGCGTGCTGCGGGCCGATCGCGTGACGGGACGCACGCGCCGGGTGAAGGTCCGCCCCCGGCCCGGCTGCGCCTGCGACCCGGATGCGCTCGGCTGGGCGTTCTGACGGGGTCGGCGCCGCCGGCGGAACGGGGTGCGGGCCCGCGGCTCAGGCCGTCGGGGTGCCGTGCAGCAGCTCGAGCAGCTCCGGTCCGTGCTTCTCCAGCTTGGCCTTGCCGAGGCCGGGCACCTTCAGGAGCTCTGCCGGGGTCCTCGGCATGGCCTCGGCGATGGCCATGAGGGTGGCGTCCGTGAACACCACGAACGCGGGCATCCGCATCTCGGCGGCCGTGCGGGTGCGCCAGTCGCGCAGCTCCTCGAGCACCGCCTCGTCGTACGTGGCGGGGCAGTCCAGGCAGCGGCCGACCTTGCGCTCCGCTCCCGTCTCGAGGGGCTTGCCGCACGTGCGGCACACGGCGACCTTCGCACCCCGGCGCCGCGGCGCCGTCGGGCCGGCCGCGGATCCGCGGGCCGGGGCGTGCTCGCGGGTGCCGCCGAGGGTCGGGTCGATGGCCCACAGGAACCGGGAGGGCCGCCGGGTGGAGCGCCCGCCCGTGCCCCGCGAGAGCGTCCACGTCAGCGACAGGTGCTGGCGGGCACGCGTGATCCCCACGTAGAGCAGGCGCCGTTCCTCGTCCACCTCGGCCTGG
The DNA here is from genome assembly GCF_022664405.1 of Micrococcus luteus. Classification (NCBI taxonomy): domain Bacteria; kingdom Bacillati; phylum Actinomycetota; class Actinomycetes; order Micrococcales; family Micrococcaceae; genus Micrococcus; species Micrococcus luteus. The sequence continues at coordinate 31,284 of NZ_JAKRLB010000010.1, forward strand.
GTCTCCGCGAAGGAGATCGGCATGAGCCCCTCGGACAGGCCCACGAGGAACACCGCGTCCCACTCGAGGCCCTTGGCGGAGTGCAGCGAGGCCAGGGTGATGCCCTGCACCGTCGGCGCGTGCTGGTGCTGGGCGCGCTCGTCGAGCTCGGCCACGAGTTCGGTCAGCGTGAACTCGGCCCCGCGTGTCGTGGCGAGCTGGTCGGCGAGGTTGACGAGGGCGTGCAGGGACTCCCACCGTTCACGGGCCGCGCCGGTGGCCGACGGCGGTTCCGCGGAGTAGCCGAGCGAGGAGAGCACGTCCCGCACCCGGTCCGTGACGTCGTCGCCCGTCAGGTCCTGGGCGGCGCGGGCGGCGGCCCGCAGCTGCAGGATGCCGTCGCGCACCTCGCGCCGGGAGAAGAACCGCTCGCCGCCGCGCAGCTGGTAGCCGATGCCCGCCGAGGACAGCGCCGTCTCGAAGGCCTGGGACTGGCCGTTGGTGCGGAACAGGACGGCGATCTCGGAGGCGGGCACGCCGTCGTCGATCAGCGCCGCGATCCGGTCCGCGACCCAGCCGGCCTCGGCCTCGTCGTCGGTGCACTCCGCGAACACGAGGTCGGGGCCGGCCGGCCGCTGGGAGACGAGCTCGAGGGGGTCGGGCCAGCGCGGCATCGTGCGGTCCCGCTCCCCCGCCTTGGTGCGGTCCGCCAGCAGGCGGTTGGCCGCCTCCACGATCTGCGGGCTGGACCGGTAGTCGCGCACGAGCCGGACCACCGTGGCCGCGGGGTACCGCTCACGGAAGTCGGTGAGGAAGCGGGAGGTCGCGCCCGTGAACGAGTAGATCGTCTGGGAGGCGTCGCCGACGACGCACAGGTCGCCGCGGTCGCCGAGCCAGAGGTCGAGCAGGCGGTGCTGCAGCGGCGAGACGTCCTGGTACTCGTCCACCACGAACACGCGGTACTGGTCCCGGATCGTGGCCGCGATCTGCGGCTCGGTGGACAGGATCCCCACGAGGATCAGCAGCACGTCCTCGAAGTCGATCATGTTCCGGGCCGTCTTGGCCTCCTCGTAGCCCGTATAGAGACGGGCGACGGTGGTGGCGGTCCAGCCGGCGGGCATCTCCCGCTCCTTCGCGGCCTCCGCGTAGCCCTCGGGGGCATGCAGGGAGACCTTGGCCCATTCGATCTCGCCGGCGAGGTCGCGCAGGCCGGCCCGGTCCACGGTCATGCGCATGCGCTGGGCGACCTCGGTGAGCAGGCGCACCTTGTTCTCGATCAGCGAGGGCATGGGACCGCCCACGGCCTGGGGCCAGAAGTACTGCAGCTGGCGCAGGGCCGCCGAGTGGAAGGTGCGGGCCTGGACGCCGGCCACGCCGAGGTCTCGCAGGCGGGTGCGCATCTCCGCGGCGGCGCGCGCCGTGAAGGTCAGGGCGAGGGTGCGGCGCGGGTCGAAGACGCCGGAGGCGACGCCGTAGGCGATGCGGTGCGTGATGGCGCGGGTCTTGCCGGTGCCGGCGCCGGCCAGGATGCAGACGGGTCCGTGCAGGGCCGTGGCGGCCCGGCGCTGCTCCGGGTCGAGGCCGCGGAGGATCTCGTCGGGAGTGCTCATGCTGGACGAGTCCTCCTTAGGTGATCAGGGTCTGCGCATCGGGCAGCGTCCCACCGTACCAATCCTCGATGAGCGCCCGCGCGATGGACACGGCCCCGGGCAGGGTGACGTCGCCCTCGCGGGCCAGATGCGCGAGCTCCTCCCGCTCGAACCAGCGCACGGAGAGGATCTCCTCGCCGTCCGGGACGGGCTCGGCGCCGGCCGGGGCCAGCGCGGTGAACCCGAGCATGAGCGAACGCGGGAACGGCCACGGCTGGGAGCCGCGGTAGCGCGGCTGCGTCACCGTGATCCCGGACTCCTCCGCGATCTCCCGGACCACCGCGTGCTCCAGGGACTCCCCCGGCTCCACGAACCCGGCCAGGCAGGAGTACAGCCCCTCGGGCCATGCCGCGTTGCGGCCCAGCAGGATCCGCCCGGCCGGGTCGATGACGGCCACGATCACCGCCGGGTCCGTGCGCGGGAACTGCTCCCGGGAGCAGTCGCGGCAGCGACGCACCCAGCCGGCCGCCTCGACGTCCGTGGCCCCGCCGCAGAACGGGCAGAAGCGGTGGGTGGCGTGCCAGTTGGCGTTCGCGACGGCGGCCACGAACAGCCCGGTGTCCGCGTCGCCGAGGGCGGCGGCCGCGTCGCGGAGGCCCACCCACACGGCGTCCGCGAGCGCGGCGGCCGCGTCCTCCGGCAGGGCCGCCGGCGGCTCGACGGCGACGGAGACCACCTCGCGCTCCCTCCCGTGCGGGCCCCGGTCCGCCGCGGTGCCGCGGCCCAGATACGCGGCCTCGGCCGGCACGGGACCGGAGGGCGCGGTGAAGACGAGCCGGCCGTCCGCGACCGGTGCGCGGCCGCCCTGCAGCCACAGGACCTCCGTCCCCTCGCGCGCCCAGACCGCCGCCAGGTGGCCCGGGTCGAGGCGGGCCACGGCACCGCGGTCCAGCTCCTCGCGGGCCAGCGGCAGGGCCAGCGGCGGTGCGGCGGTGGGGTCGGACGACGACGGGGGGCAGGAGGCCATGCGTCCAGGCTAGCGACCCGTCTCCGGTGCGCCCGACGACGGGGGAGGGCGTTCCGCGCCTAGGCTGGAGGGGTGGATCGTCAGCCCCTTCGTCTCGCAGCCCTGGCCGCCGCGGCCGTCCCCGGCCTCGCCCCCGTCTCCGTGGAGGCGAGCCCGGACGACCCCGCGGACTTCTCGACCGCCGTCGTCGTGGACGGTGAGGGCCAGCGGTGGCGTGTCCGCTCGCCCCGCACCCCGGAGGCGGGCATCCGTCTCGAGACGGAGCTGCAGGTGCTGGCGGGCCTGACCCCGGCGGTGCGCGCCGGCCTGCCGTTCCGCACGCCCTCCGTGGCGGGCGCGGTGCGGCTCGAGGGGCTGCGCACCTTCGTCTACCAGGACATGCCCGGGCGTCCCGTCACCCTGGACGAGCTGGCCCGGTTCGGCGAGCCCGCGGTGCAGGACGTGGGCCGTGTGCTGGCCGCGATCCACACGCTGCCCTCGGACGTCGTGGACCACGCGGACCTGCCCTCCTACACGGCGGAGCAGATCCGGCAGCGTCACCTCCACGCCCTCGACCAGGCGGCCACCTCCGGCCGCGTGCCGCCCCTGCTGCTGCGCCGCTGGGAGGAGGCCATGGAGGAGGAGGCCCTGTGGCGGTTCACACCGGTGCCCGTGCACGGTGACCTGCACGAGGACAACCTGCTCCTCGAGCGCGGCCGCGTGGTGGGCGTGACGGGCTGGACGGACCTGCACGTGGGCGACCCGGCCGACGACGTCGCCTGGCTGGCCGCCGCCGCGGACCCGGACCTGGCCGACCGTGTCCTCGACGCCTACGCGGCCCGGCGGGCCGACGCGGGGGTCGCCGACGACGGCGACGCCCACCTGATGCGCCGTGCGGCGCTGCTCGCCGAGTTCGCCCTCGCCCAGTGGCTCACGCGGGGCCTGGACCGGCACGACGAGGGGATGGTCGCCGAGGCGGAGGCCATGCTGGCCGAGCTCGAGGGCGACGTGCGCGCCGCGCAGGAGGCGGCCGCGCGCCAGGCGGAGGCCGACGCGGCCGCTGACGCCGCGGAGGACGCCCGGGATGCGGCGGAGGACGCCCGGGAGGCCGCGGACGCGAGGACCGCGGACCCGGAGACGGGCCCGCTGCCCGCCGTCGAGGTGGTGCGGCCGATCAACGGCGGGCCAGGGCGTCCGTGATGTGACGCTCGAGCTCCTCCTCCCCCGGCAGGTCCGGGAAGGAGCGCTCCTGCCCGTGGGCCACGTACACGAAGCTGGCCCCGATCCGTTCCAGCGGGATCCCGTGCAGCCGTGACCAGGCGAGCCGGTAGACGGCCAGCTGCAGCGACTTGAGCTCGAGGTCGCGGCCCCGCGGCACGGCGCCGGTCTTCCAGTCGACGAGCTCCCAGTCGGCCTCGGGGTCGAAGGGCAGGCGGGGGTCGCCGCCGGAGCGGTAGATCGCGTCGACCCGGCCCCGCAGCGTGATCCCGCCGACCGTCGTCTCGACCGGGGCCTCGACGAAGGCCGGGGTGCGCTCCGCCCAGCGCGAGGAGCGGAACCACTCCTGCATCGGGCCGAGGTCGAGGGCCTCGTCGACCCACAGGTCCGCGGCGTCCTCGGCCGAGTCGATGTCCAGCATGCCGGTGGCCCCGAAGCGCTCCTCGAGCCACGCGTGGAACGCCGTGCCGCGCCGCGCCGAGTGCGCGGGCGGCCGGGGCAGGGGCCGGCGCAGCTGCTCGGCCACGGCCTGCGGGTCGGCGGCGAGCTCGCCGTAGAGGGACACGGAGACGTGCTCGGGCAGGGCGGTCTCCCCGCCCGTCCCGGCGACGTCCCGGCGGCGCAGCAGCACCCAGTCCACCTGGCGGGCCAGCTCCGGGTCGTCCCCGAGCGCCGCCGGGTCCGCGGCGTGCACGGCCGCGGCGGCCGCCTCCACCCTGTGCCGGCGGGCCCGGGAGCGGCGCGGCAGCGGCTGCCAGCGTTCCTCGTCCTCGGGGTCCTCCGGGTCGGCGACGAAGGCCTCCGGGCCGTCGAGCGGGTCGAAGGGCCAGCGGGCGACCAGCGTCCGGCCCGCGGCGGGGTTGGCCTCGGGCAGGTCGTCCTCGGCCGGGGCGGGGCCGAGCGCGACGCCGGGCACCTCCCCCGCCAGGCCGGCCACCTCCTCGAGGAAGGCCGAGGCCGGCAGAGGCTCCTTGTTGACGCCCTTGAACAGGGAGGTGCTCAGCCACAGGGCGGATCGCGCGCGCGTGTACGCCACGTAGGCCAGGCGCCGCTCCTCGCGCTCGGCGTGCGCGGCCACGGCCACGGCATACGGATCCGGGTTGCCCTCCTGGGCCGCCTTGGAGCTGTACTTGGTGCCGGCGGACTGGACCCAGTCCCGCTGGTCCTGGGCCCACGAGCCGTCCCACTGCGGCAGCGACGCGCGGTCCCCGCGCAGGGGCCACGGCAGCGCGCCGGCCCCGGGGCTGGTCCAGCGGTCCGCCCGCGTGGACGGGAACGTGCCCTCCTGCAGGCCGGGGACCGCGACGTCGTCCCACTCGAGCCCCTTCGAGGCGTGCGCGGTGAGCACCTGGACCAGGCCGGGGGTGGGTTCGGCGTTCTCGACGCCGAGGCCGTCCTCGTGCTCGAGGACGGACTCCGTCCAGGCCAGGAACGCCGTCAGGTCCGTCGCCGTGGTGCCGGCGCCGAAGTCGCGGGCCGCGTCCTGGAACGCGTTCAGGTGCCGCCGGGCCGCGGCCGCGGAGACGCCGGGCCGCAGGGCCACCTCGACGTCCAGCCCCGTCTCACGGATCACCTCCGCGATGAGGTCGGCCGGGTCCTCCCCGGTGCGCGTGGAGAGCCGGCGCAGCTCGGCGTTGACGGCCCTCAGCCGGGCCAGGCCCTCGGGTGAGAAGCCGCGGCCACGGGAGCCGACCCAGTCCGTCCCCTCCCCGGGCAGGGAGTCGAGGGCCTCCAGCAGGGCGGCGGCGTCGGCGTCCTCCTCGGGGCTCACGTCCCGGTCCGGGGCCGCGTCCGGGGCGGCCCCGGCGGGGTCCTCCCGCCCACCGGCGGCCCGCTGGGCCCGCAGCCGCGAGACGAACCGGGCGCGCTCCTGGAGCACCTCGAGGTCGGCCACGCCGATGCGCCAGCGCGGGCCGGTGAGCAGGCGGACGAGCTGGTCGCTGCGCGTGGGGTCGGCCAGCACGTGGAGGACGGCGAGCACCTCGGCGACCTCCGGCAGCGCCAGCAGCCCGGAGAGCCCGAGCACCTCGTAGGGCAGGCCGGCGGCGTCGAGCGCGTCCAGCACGGGGCCGAACTGGGCGCGGGTGCGGCACAGGACGGCGCGGCTCGGGGTGGCCCCCCCGGGCCCGGACCCGGTGAGGGCGCCGAGGCGGGCGACGACGTCGGCGGCCTCCTCCTCCGCGGTGACGAACCGGTCCACCCGGACGACGCCCTCCCCCGCGCCCGGCCGGGGCCGCAGGGTGCGCACCTCCACCGGCGCGCCGCCCGTCGCGGCGGCGTGGGCGTTCAGCGGTGCGGCGACGGCGTTGGCGACCGCCAGGATCGACTCCTCGTTGCGCCACGCGATCGTCAGGTGCGAGACGTCCGCGTTCACGCGCCGCGGGGCGCCGCCGGGGCCGGTCTCCAGTCGGGGGAAGGCGTGCGGGAAGGCGAAGAGCTGCCCGGCGGAGGCGCCGCGGAAGCCGTAGATCGACTGGTGGGGGTCACCCACCGCGGTGACGCAGTGCCCCAACCCGGGCGCGTCGTCCTCGGGGCCGCGCGGGCCGAACAGCCCGGCGAAGATCCGCATCTGGGCGTGGGAGGTGTCCTGGAATTCGTCCAGCAGCACCACGGGGAACCGCGCGCGCTCCTGCTCGCCGGCCGCCGGCACCTCGACGGCGATGCGCGCCGCGTGGCGCAGCAGGTCGCCGAAGTCCATCACGTCCTGCTCGCGCTTGACCTCGTCGTAGCGGGCCACGAGGTCCGCCATGAGGGCGCGGTCCGCCAGGCCGGTCAGGAACTCCTGGATCTCCTTCGAGGGGGTCTTGGCGCGCGGGGGCAGCGGCAGGGCGCTCCCCTGCTCGGCCAGCCGGGCGAGGAACTCGCGCACCTCGTCCGCACTCACCAGGTGCTCGGCCATGTCCCCGGCCAGCCGCAACGCCTGCGTGATGAGCCGGGACGGGGCCACGCCGAGGGTGTCCGCGACCACCGGATGCGAACGCACGACGGCGCCCATGAGCCGGTGGGCGTCCGCGCCTCCGAGCAGCCGCGCCTCCGGTTCCACGCCGATCCGCAGGCCGTGGTCCCTGACGAGCGCGCCGGCGTAGGAGTGGTACGTGGACACCGAGGCGCGGCCCAGGTCCTCGGGCTCCCCGTCGAAGCCGGGGATCTCGAGGCCGGAGCGCAGCAGGGCGTCCACGCGCCCGTTGATCCGCTCGGCGAGCTCACCGGACGCCTTCCGGGTGAACGTGACGCCGAGGACCTCGTCCGGGCGCACGAGACCGTTGGCCACGAGCCAGACCACGCGGTCGGCCATGGTGGCGGTCTTGCCGGAGCCGGCGCCGGCCAGCACCAGGCGCGGAGTGAGCGGGGCGGTGACCACCTCGGCCTGCTCCTCCGTGGGCGGGGGCAGCCGCAGCCGCGCCGCGATGTCCTCCGGGGAGTGGACCGCGTCCTCGACGCGCGGACGATCGGTCTGAGCGGCGGGATCGCCGGTCAGCGGGGCCATTCGGTGACCTGCCTTCCTTCGGAGCAGAGCGGACAGACGGAGGGCAGCGCGCACCGGCGGGCGCCGGCCTCGTGGAGGGCGAGGAAGCGCGGCCCCGTGGTGCGGCGGGCCGCCGTGAACACCTGCTCGAGCGCCCAGGTGTCCTCGTCCTCGAGGGCCGGCTGGTCCTGCACCTTGGTCTTCTGGGTGCCGGCGCCGAGCTGGACGAGGGCCGCGCCGGCCGGTGTCGTGGGGTGCTCCAGACCGGCGAGCGCGGCGCGCAGGGCGGGGTCCGTGGCGGGGTCGTCCCGGACCTGCTCCAGACCGCCGGCGCGGACGGCCACCTGATAGGCGGCCAGCTGGGGCTGGCGCGCCATCTCCGCGCCGGTGGGCGCGCTGCGGCCGGTCTTGAGGTCGGCGATGAAGGGTCGGCCCTGCGCATCCGCCTCGAGCCGGTCCACGACGCCGGTGATCCGGACGGTGGTCCCGCCCCAGGTCAGGTCCGCGAGGAGCCGCACCTCCTGGGCCACGGGCCGACGCCCGGCCGCCCGGGCGATGCTCCAGTAGCCGATGTAGGCGTCCACCAGGCCGCGGGCCCGGTCGTGCTCGATCTCCGTGATCCAGCCCTCCGGCAGGCCGAGTTCGGGCAGGCGGCGTTCCAGTTCGGCGCGCACGTCCTCGGGCACGCCCTCGGGGTGGTGTTCGGCCACCGAGTGCACGAGCGTGCCCACGGACTGGGCGAGGGTTCCGCCCGCGTTCGCGCCGACGTGGTACAGCACCCAGTTCAGCGGATTGCGCAGGGCCGTCTCCACGCGGGAGGGCGAGAGCGCGACGACCTCGCGCTCCGGGTCGACGAGCGCGGCCTCGGTGGACAGCGGCAGCAGGCCCCACCAGCGTCGGGGGTCCGCGACGGTCACGCCGTCCTCGGCGAGGACCGCCAGGCCGGCGGCCGCCGCGGCCCGGGATGTCGCCCCGTCGGCCGCGTCCGCCTCGTCCCCGGCCTCCAGGACGCGGCGCAGCCGGCCGACGAGCGCGGACGCCGTGATCGGGTCGGGGACCGCGGTGAGCCGCCGGACGCCGGCGGCGTCGCGCGCCTCGGCGGGCAGCCGTTCGGGCGGGTCCACCAGGTCGAGGAAGTCGGAGGGGCCCTCATCCGGCGAGCGGACGGCCGTGACGACCACCTGACGCCGTGCCCGGGAGACCGCGGCCGCGAGCATGCGCAGCTCGTCCTGACGCACCTCGCGCAGCCGGGTGCGGTGATCCGTGGGCCACGGGGCGTCCGCGGGCAGGGTCACGAGGTCCACGAGGTCGGTGGCGCCGAGCAGCTGGCCGCGCAGCCGGGTGTTCGGCCACACGCCCTCCTGCAGGCCCACGACGATCACCGTGTCCCACTCCTGGCCGGCCGCCGCGGCGGGGGTGCGCACGTGCACGGCGTCACCGGACTCGGCACGGCGGGCCAGGGTGTCCACGGGCAGGTCCTGGGACTCCATGTAGACGGCGAACGACTCGGGCGACGCGCCCGGGAACTGGTCCACGAAGCGCTCGGCCACCTTGAACAGGGCGACGACGGCGTCGAGGTCCGCGTCCGCCCGGCGGGACTCGCGGCGCTCGTTCGCGTGCTCGGCGGGCCGCAGCGCGAGCGAACGCCACCGCTCGGCCCGACCGGAGGCGGACCACAGCGCCCACAGCACGGTCTCGGGCGAGGCCGAGGGGGCGCGGGCGGCCTCCAGGCCGTCCCGGAGCATCCAGTGGACGCGGCGCAGGGCGCGGTGCCGCTCGTGCTCGGGGCCGGCCAGGCTCGGGTCCAGCAGGGCCGCGGCGAGCAGCGCGTCCGAGGTGCGCCGGCCGCCCCGGCCCCGCTCGGCGGCCAGCAGGTCCTGGCGCAGCCGCCGCACGTGCAGCGCGCTGGCCATCCCGTACCGGCCGGTGAGCAGTCCCACGACCTCGTCCGGGTCGAGCACGTCCTCGACCCGGGCCTCCGGATCCTCCGCGAGCGCCCCCGCCGCGTCCACCAGCGTGAGCAGGGGCGCGACGGCGGGCTCCTCCTTCAGCACGAGCCCGGCGGCGTCGCGCAGCACGGGGACGCCCTCGGCCTCCAGGTGGCGGGCGAGCGCGGCCACACGGGAGCCGGAGCGGGCGACCACGAGGATCCGGTCCAGGGGCACCCCGTCCTCGTGGTGGACCCGCAGCACCCGTTCGAGGACGAGCTGGTCCTCGTGGGCGCGGGTGGGCACGACGTGCGCGCGGACGGCGCCGTCACCGTCCGCCGGGACGGTCTCGGTCCGGGTCCGTTCGACGCCGGCGGTGCGCTGGCGGACCCGGCGGGCCACGCGCAGGTAGGCGTCCTGGACCTCGGCGCGCATGCGGTGCCCGCGCGTCAGCACCCGGACGCGCCCGTCCGGGGACGCGGGCGGGGCGGCCCCCGGCACGGGATCGGGGTCGAGGACCCCGGGGTACCGGGCGAGGAGGTCGGGCCGGGCGCCGCGGAAGCCCTCCACTGTGGTGTCCGGCGACGCGGTGAGCAGCACGTCCCGCCCGCGTCCGAGCACGGTGAGCAGGTCGTGCACGGCGGGGGTGGCCTCGTGGAGGTCCTCGACCACGAGCACGGCCAGGCGGTCCCGCTCCGCCGCCACGAACGCCTGCGCCGCGGCGTCGCGCTCCGGGTCCTCGGGATGCCGCTCGGTGAGCACGCGGACGGCGGCGGACAGCAGCCCGGCGGCGTCGAACGCCTCGGCCATGCCCAGGTCGATCCGGTCCCGGTAGTCCTGCAGCAGCACGGCCGCGGCCTCCCACTCGGGGCGCCCGTGGGCGGTGCCGAGCTCCTGCAGGCGGCCCGGCTCGAGGCCGAGCTCGCTCATGCGGTCCACGAGCTCGCGGACCTCGCGGCGGAATCCCCGCGCCTCCACGGCGGGGGCGACGTCGGCCGGCCAGTCCGGCGCGGCGGCGAGGCCGGCGGCGTAGCCCTCGAGCAGCTCGGCGATGACCGTGTCCTGCTCGGCACCGGTGAGCAGCCGGGGGGCGACCTCCAGATGCCTCAGCGGTCCCGTGACGCGGGCACGGCGCAGCAGGTCGAACGCGTAGGAGGACCAGGTCCGCACGGGGGTGACGGCGCGGGTGCCCCGACCGGCGGCGGCGAGCCGGCGGGTCAGCGCGTCGCGCAGCCGCGCCGCCGCATCCCGGCTCGGGGCCAGCAGCAGGAGGGACTCGGGGTCCAGCCCCGCCTCGATCCGGCGGGCCGCGTACTCGACCGCCACGGTGGTGCGCCCCGTGCCGGGGGCGCCCAGCACGAGCACGGCGTTGTGCCCGGGGGCGAGCGAGGCGATCGCCTCCTGCTCGTCCGTGAGCGTGATCCGGTCCTCGGGCGCGGCGGCCGTGCGCACCAGCCGAGCGGCCCGTTCCGGCGCCGCCGCGTCGTCGTCGAAGGGGTCCACCCCGTGTTCCCTGGTCATGGCCTCATCCTCGCACCGGGCCCGGACACGATACGGTCGGCGATCGCACGGATCGCCCGCGCGGCGCCGTCGTCGGGCTCCCAGCGGGCCCGGGGCAGGTCCACGCGCCCGGCCGGGGTGCGGGGCATGGCCTCGCGTTCGTGCTCGACGGCGGCCCGCGCGGCCAGCTCCGGAGGCAGCGAGCCGTCGGCCCGGACCACCCGCCACCACGGCGTGCCGGGGCTCGATTCGGCCATCGCCCGGCCGGCCTGCCGCGGACCGCCGACCCCCAGCAGGCCGGCCAGCCCCCCGTAGCTGACGGCGCGTCCGGGCGGGACCAGACGGGCGAGCGCCTCGAGCCCCTCGCCGAGGGTGAGCGGTCCGTCGTCGCGGTGGCGGGCGCCGGGGAGCACAGGGTGATCGGTCACGACCCCATCCTGTCGTGTCCGCCGCTCCGGGTAGCGTGAGGCGCGTGACTTGGCATGAGAGCATCCGCGCCGGCTTCGACCTCGAGACCACCGGACGTGATCCGCGCACCGCGCTGATCGTGACCGCCACCCTGGTGATGGTGGACGAGCAGGGCCGCGCCGCGTCGTCGGCCGAGTGGCTCGTGGACCCGGGCGTGCCCATCCCGGCCGAGGCGGCCGAGGTCCACGGCGTCACCACGGAGCGGGCGCAGGCGGAGGGCATGCCCGCCGCGCAGGGTGTCACGGAGATCACCGAGACCCTGCGGGACCTGTTCGCCGCGGGCATCCCCGTGGTGGCGTTCAACGGCGTGTACGACTTCACGGTGATGGACCGGGAGGCGCGCCACCACGGGCTGACGCCGCTCGAGGCCCGCCCCGTGATCGACCCGTTCGTGCTGGACAAGCAGGTGGACCGGTTCCGCAAGGGCAAGCGCACGCTCTCCGCGGTGTCCGAGCACTACGGGGTGACCCTGGAGAACGCGCACACCTCCGCGGCGGACGCCCTCGCCGCCGTCCAGGTGGCCGACGCCCTGGCCGCCCGGTACGAGCAGCTGCGCGTCGCGCCGGTGGACCTGCACGAGCGGCAGGTCCGCTGGAAGGCCGAGCAGGCGGAGAGCTTCGAGCAGTACCTGCGACGCAAGGACCCGCAGGCCACCGTCTCGCGCCACTGGCCGGTCGAGGCCGAGCGCTGAGCGCCCGGCCCCGACCCGCACCCGGGTCTCAGCCCTGGGGCGTCGCCGCCGCGGCCGCCTTCGCCGCGGCCGGCAGCGCGTCGAGCACCCGGGTGACCGCCGCGTCGTCGTGGGCGGCGGAGACGAACCAGGCCTCGAACACGGACGGCGGCAGGTACACGCCGGAGGCCAGCAGCGACTGGAAGAACGGGGCGTAGCGGAAGACCTCCTGGCCCTGGGCGTCCCGGTAGTCCCGCACGCCGGTGCCGGAGGTGCCGAACGCCAGGGAGAACAGGGTGCCGGCCCGCTGGATCGAGTGGTCCACGCCCTCGGCGTCGAGCGCGGCCACGAGGCCCTCGCGCACGGCGTCCGAGGCGCGCGTCACGGCCGCGTAGACGGCCTCGTCGGCGCGGGAGAGCGTGGCGTGGCCGGCGGCCATGGCCACCGGATTCCCGGAGAGGGTGCCGGCCTGGTACACGGGGCCGAGCGGGGCCAGGTGGTCCATGATCTCGGCGGAGCCGCCCAGGGCGGCCGCGGGCATGCCGCCGCCGATCACCTTGCCGAAGCACCAGACGTCCGGGGTCCAGCCCTCGGGCTGTCCGGACAGGCCCCAGCCGCCCGTGGCGGTGGCGCGGAAGCCGGTGAGCACCTCGTCCCAGATCAGCAGCGCGCCGTGGCGGCGGGTGATCTCGCGCAGGAACGCGTTGAAGCCCTCGGCGGGCTCCACGACGCCCATGTTGCAGGGCACGGCCTCCGTGATGAGCGCGGCGATGCGCTCGCCGTGCTCGGCGAACACGGCCTCGACGGCGGCGCGGTCGTTGTAGTCCACCACGAGGGTCTCGGAGGCGGCGGCCTCGGTGACGCCCGCGGAGCCGGGCAGGGCGGCGGTCGCCACGCCCGAGCCGGCCGCGGCCAGCAGGCCGTCCGAGTGGCCGTGGTAGCAGCCGGCGAACTTCACGATCAGGTTGCGGCCGGTCACGCCGCGGGCCAGGCGCAGGGCCGTCATGGTGGCCTCGGTGCCGGTGGACACGAAGCGCACGCGCTCGACCGGGACCTTGGAGGCGATCAGCTCGGCCAGCGCGGTCTCCTCCAGCGTGGAGGTGCCGAAGCCGAGGCCGCGGTCCACGGCGGCGTGCACGGCCTCGACGACCTCGGGGTGCTGGTGGCCCAGCAGCATGGGGCCCCACGAGCAGACCAGGTCCACGTACTCGTTGCCCTCGACGTCGGTCAGGTACGGGCCGCGTGCGCCGGCCATGAACCGGGGCGTGCCGCCCACCGAGCCGAAGGCGCGCACGGGTGAGTCGACGCCGCCGGGGATGACGGCCTGGGCCGCGGCGAAGGCGGCGGCGTTGGTGGTCGGCTGGGACGCGGTCACAGGGACCCCTCCTTCATCCAGCGGCCGAGCTCGGCCGCCCAGTAGGTGAGCACGGAGTCGGCGCCGGCGCGCCGGATGGAGAGCACGGACTCGACGATCGAGGCCTTCCGGTCGATCCAGCCGTGCGCGGCGGCGGCCTCGATCATCGCGTACTCCCCCGAGATCTGGTACGCGGAGACGGGCACGTCCGCCATGTCCGCCACGTCGCGCACGATGTCCAGGTAGCTCATCGCGGGCTTGACCATCACCATGTCCGCGCCCTCCTCGAGGTCGAGGGCGACCTCGAGCAGGGCCTCGCTCCGGTTGGCGGCGTCCATCTGGTAGGTCTTGCGGTCGCCCGTGAGCTGGGAGTCGACGGCGTCGCGGAACGGCCCGTAGAACGCCGAGGAGTACTTCGCGGCGTAGGCGAGGATCGCGGTCTCGTGGTGGCCGGCGCCCTCGAGGGCCTCCCGGATCACGCGGACCTGGCCGTCCATCATCCCGGAGGGGCCGAGCACGTCCGCACCGGCCTCGGCCTGCGCGACGCCCATCCGGGCGTAGATCTCCAGCGTCGCGTCGTTGTCCACGGTGCCCTCGGCGGTGAGCACGCCGCAGTGGCCGTGGTCGGTGAACTCGTCCAGGCACAGGTCGGACATCACGACGAGCCCGTCCCCCACCTCCGCCTTCACGTCCCGGATGGCCCGGTTCAGGACGCCGTCCGGGTCCAGGGCGGCGCTGCCGACGGCGTCGCGCGTGGTCGGCACGCCGAACAGCATGATGCCGCCCAGGCCCAGCTCGGCGGCCTCGGCCGCGGCGGCCTTGAGCGAGTCCGCGGTGTGCTGCACGACGCCCGGCATCGAGGCGATCGGCACGGGCTCGGCGGCGCCCTCCTTGATGAAGGCCGGCAGGATCAGCTCGGCGGGGTGCAGGCGCGTCTCAGCGACGAGGCGGCGCATCGCGGCGGACCGGCGCAGACGCCGGGGACGGTGCAGCGGGACGGACATGACGGGGTCACACGCTCCTGGTTCGGGGACCCGTCCAGTCTAGGCGCGGAGGCTGACCGCGCGCCGGGTACAGTCATGGCGCCCCGTCCGCCGTCGAGAGGCCCGTGATGCCCCCGCGCCTGCGCCCCGGTCAGACCCTGCTGCTGGCCTCGCTCGTCTTCGGCCTGTTCTTCGGCGCGGGCAACCTGATCTTCCCCGCCGGCCTGGGCCGGGATGCGGGCGCCGCGGTCACGCCGGCCACGCTCGGCTTCCTCGTCACGGCGGTGGGGCTGCCGGTCCTGGGCATCGTCGCCTCGGCGGTGACGGGGGCGCGCTCGGTCCGTGAGATGACGGCGCCCGTCTCCCGGCGCTTCGCCGTGGCGTTCACGTGCCTGCTGTACCTGACGATCGGCCCCCTCTTCGCCATCCCCCGCACCGCCACGGTGTCCTATGAGATCGGTGTCGCGCCCCTGGCGGGCGACGGCGGCCTGCGGCTGCTCGGCTTCACGGCGGCGTTCTTCGCGGTCGCCGCGGTCGCGGCGTTCCGTCCGGGCCGGCTCATGGAGTGGGTGGGGCGGTACCTGACCCCGGCGTTCCTGGTCCTGCTCGGCGCCCTGGTGGCGGCCGCCGTCGTGGCCCCGATGAGCACGGGCGCCCTGCCCTCGCCGACCCCCGCCTACGCCGACGGGGCGCTCGTGCGGGGCCTGCTGGACGGCTACGCCACGATGGACGCGCTCGCCTCGCTCGCCTTCGCGGTCGTGATCGTCGACGCCGCCCGGCGCCTGGGCGTGACGGGCCCGCGCCGCATGGCGGTGGAGCTGGGCAAGGCGGGGCTGCTCGGCGGCGCGGCGATGACGGTGGTCTACGCCTCGCTGGCGTACATCGGCGCCACGAGCCACGGCGCGTTCGCGCAGGCCACGAACGGCGGCGACGTCCTCGCCCGCAGCGCGAGCCACTTCTTCGGCACGGCGGGCGCGTACCTCATCGCGGCCATCGTCTTCGTCGCGTGCCTGAAGACCTGCATCGGACTGATCGTGGCGTGCGCCGAGATGTTCGCGGAGATGTTCCCCGGGTCCTACCGGCTGTGGGCGGGCCTCTTCCTCGTGGTGTCCTTCGCGCTCGCCAACCTGGGCCTGGAGGCGATCATCGCCTGGTCCGTCCCGGTGCTGATGTTCCTCTACCCGATCGCCGTCGTCGTCATCCTGCTCGGCCTCGCCTGGGCCTGGGTGCGGGACCGCCCGGCGGTGGCCCGCTGGGTGGTCGCCTGCACGGGGCTCGCCGCCTTCTTCGACCTGCTGGGCGCCCTGCCGGAGGCGCTCGTGACGACGCCGCCCGTCACCGCCCTGACGGGCCTGGCCGGCCGGGTGCTGCCCGGCTACGCGGTCGGCTTCGGCTGGGTGGTCCCGGCGCTCGTCGGGCTGGTCGTCGGCACGCTGGCCGCCGCCTCGCGGCCCCGCTCCCGCCGGGGCGAGCGGGAGGCGATCCCGGTCACCGCCGGCCACGGGCGCACCGCCGCCGACTAGGGTGGGACACATGCCCGAACCCACCCCCGCATCCCTGCGCATCGCCGTCCTGATGGACAGCGACAACGTCTCCCCCAAGTTCGCCCCCCTGATCCTCGAGGAGCTCGCCACCTACGGCACCCCCACGATCAAGCGCGCGTACGGCGACTGGACCACGACCAACCTCAACGGCTGGAAGAAGGCGCTGAACCACCACGCGATCCAGCCGGTCCAGCAGTTCGCCTACACCGTGGGCAAGAACTCCTCGGACTCCGCGCTCATCATCGACGCGATGGACCTGCTCTGGATGGGCAACGTGGACGCGTTCGCCCTCGTCTCCTCCGACTCCGACTTCACGCGCCTGGCCACCCGCCTGCGCGAGGGCGGCAAGCGCGTGATCGGCCTGGGCGCCCGCAAGACCCCCGCCTCCCTGCGCAACGCCGTGGACCAGTTCATCTACCTCGAGCTGCTCGGCACCGCCACGGACCACGACGTCGACGACGACGAGACCGGCGAGGACGCCCCCGCCAAGGAGGAGAACGCCAAGGCGTCCGAGGGCTCCGGCCGCTCGGGGTCCCGCCGCGGCGGTCGAGGCCGCGGTCGCGGGGCAAAGACCACCGACGCCACCGACACCCCCGAGGCCACGGACGCGGACGCGGAGGCCCCCGCTGTCGACGAGGCCCCTGCTGCCGACGAGGCCCCCGCCGCCGACGAGGCGCCCGCCGGGGACGCCGCCGCCGGCAAGGACGGGAAGGCCGCGGAGGCGAAGTCCGGGGCCGGTCGGCGGGGCCGCCGTGCGTCGTCGTCGGACGTCACCGAGGACCCGACCCCGCCCGAGGTGCCGGTCGAGGCCGAGCCCGAGCACGACGAGGCCGACGCCGCCCCGCGCATCGACCTGCAGGCCGCGCTCACCAAGGCCGTCAACGCCACGAGCACCGACGACGGCTGGGCCACGCTGTCCCTGATCGGCCAGCACCTGAGCCGCACCCACGTGGACTTCGACCCGCGCGACTTCGGGCACTCCAAGCTCTCCACCCTCGTGGAGGACCAGCCGTACCTGCGCACCCGCACCGAGGGCCGGACCATGGAGGTCTCGCTGGTCCGCCGCCGCAGCCGCCGCGCCGAGGGCTGAGCGGCACGGCCCGTCGTCCCCCGCGGCCGGCGGGCCGGTCAACCGGCCGTTCACCCGCCGGCCACCCGCCCACCACGCCCGCCCGGTAGGCTCCCCGCCATGGGGAACACTCTGGGCTTCCTGCGCGGCGTCGACCGCCTGCACGCCTTCTACACGGAGAACGTGCGCATGCTCGCGCACGCGTACGACCTGACGGACGAGGAGGCCTCGGAGCTGCTCGCCAACACGGGCTTCACCAACGTCTCGGTCGCCATCCTGCGCGGCCCGCGGGTGGACATCATGGCCGCCGCCACCGGCGTGCCGCAGGACGAGAAGCACGACGCCGGCCCGGCGCCGTCGGAGGACGACGCGCCCGACCCGGACGGCGACCGCCCCGACTGAGCCTCGCCTCGCGTGCGGCCGGGCGGCTCAGGCCGCACCGCGCAGCACGGCCAGCACTCCGGCCGCGTCCGGCGTGGGGGCCGTCCCGAGCAGGGGCAGACCCCGCCGCGCGCACGTGTCACGGGTCGGCGCGCCGATCGCCACGAGCCGCACCCGCTCCCCCACCAGTGGCGTCAGACCCGCGGCCACGAACTCCTCCGCCGCGGACGAGCTGGTGAGCACCACGGCGGTCCCCGCCGCGACCGCGGCCAGCCGCGCGGGCGTCACGACGTCCCCCCGGCCCTCGTCCGCCGCCCCGTCGAGCAGCCGCCTGCCGGCCTGCGCCGGATACGGCACCGTCCGGTAGGCGAGCCCGGTCCGCACGTCCCAGCCCGCCGCGCGCAGGCCGTCGGCGAGGCGGGACCGGGCCCGATCGGACTGGGGCAGCCACGCGCGGGCGCCGCGGGGATGCAGGGCGGCGAGTCCGGCGATCAGGCCCTCGGCGGAGCGGTCCTCGGGCGGCAGCCACGGCGCCGCGTCGCAGCCCGCCTCGGTCAGCACCCGTGCCGTGCCCGGTCCGGTGACCGCGATCCGCGCGCCCGCCGGGACATGGCCGTCCCAGCCGACGGCCCTGAGCGCGCGCACGGTGTTGGGGCTCGTCAGCACGAGCCAGCGGGACCCGTCCGAGCGCACCGGCCCGGCCGCATCACCGTCGGCCCCCGCCCAGTCCGCGAGCAGCGCGCGCAGGGGGCCGTCGTCGTCGGGCAGCGCGAAGTCGGTCAGCGGCAGGAAGCCGACCCGCAGCCGCCGCCCCGCCACCTCGGTGCCGGCGAGACCGGCCTCGAGGTCGCCGGCCTGGGCCGGCTGGCGGGTGAGCAGGACGCGCATCTCAGGCCGGGTCGTCGGGGCGCGGGGCGCCGTCGCCCCGGTCCACCCCGCGCACCGTGCCGGGCAGCAGGTCGGCGCCCTCGGCCACGAACTGCTCGGCCACGTGCACGCCGAGTGCCTCCGCGGCCACGAACAGGGTGTCCTCGAGCCACTCGTCGGCGGCCGCCGGGTCGCCGGCCACGTCGGCCGGCACCGGGTCGAGCTGCACGGACGAGGTCCGGCGCAGCACGCGCGAGCCGTCGAGGGCGGCCACCATCGCGGTCATCTCGATGCGCGGCGCGCCGGCCTCGCCGTCGGTCACGCGGGCCACGGCCCCGATCGGCGCGGCGCAGCCGGCCTCGAGGCGGCGCAGCAGGGCCCGCTCGGCGGTGACCGCCACGTGGGTGTCCCGATCGTCGACCAGCTCGAGGGCGGCGTGCAGCCTCCCGACCGGCGCCTCGGGGTCCAGGAGCGCCCGACCGAGGAAGGACTCGTCCTCGGCCCGGATCTCCACGGCCAGGGCGCCCTGCCCGGGGGCGGGCACCATGACCTCCGGGTCGATCCGCTCGGTGATCACGTGGTCCAGGCCGAGCCGGTCGAGCCCGGCACAGGCCAGGATCACGGCGTCGAGGTCACCGCGGGGCGAACCCGCGGCGGCCGGGGCGTGATCGTCGTGCTGCTCCAGCCCGGGCACGCGGGCCAGGCGGGTCTGCACGTTGCCGCGGATGTCCACCAGCTCCAGATCCGGGCGCAGCGCCTTGAGCTGGGCCACGCGGCGCGGCGAGCCCGTGCCCACCCGGGCGCCCTCGGGCAGGGTCGCCAGGGTGAGGCCGTCGCGGGCGCACAGGGCGTCCCGCAGGTCGGCCCGGGCCGGCACCGCGGCGATCTCGAGGGTCTCCGGTTGGACGGCCGGCAGGTCCTTGAGCGAGTGCACGGCCGCGTCCACGACGCCGTCGAGCACGGCGGCCCGCAGCGCCGAGGCGAACACGCCGGTGCCGCCCAGCGAGGCCAGCGAGCCGGTGGTGACGTCGCCCTCGGTGCGGATCACCACCAGCTCGTGGGCCAGGCCGGAGCGCTCCGTGAGCGTCTCGGCCACGTGGGTGGTCTGCGTGGTCGCCAGGGCGGAGCCCCGGGTGCCGATGCGCAGGGGGGTCACGGTCTCAGGCCTCCTCGGCGGGGGCCGCGGCGCCCGCCTCGTGCTCGGCCAGCCCGCGCACGGCGGCGTCGACAGCGGACGTCGTCGGCCGCGTCGAGCCGTCCCGCATCACCTTGACGCAGCAGTCCGGCCGGCACACGTCGTACCACGCCGGGAAGCAGCCGACCGCGGCGCGACCCTCGCGCCGGCCCAGCCGCTCCTCCACGATGTCCACGAGCCCGGCCACGAACCGCGGGTCGGTGCCCGGGGTGGGGCTGCGACGGAACCCCACGCCCAGCCCCTCGGCGGTCTCCTTGGCCTCGGTGTCGAGGTCCCAGACCACCTCCATGTGGTCCGAGACGAACCCCAGCGGCACGACGATGAAGCCCGCCACGGCACGCCCCTGCGCGTCCGTCTCGGCGCCCTCGCCCGCGAGGTGCTCCATCGCGTCGTTGATGTCCGGCTCCAGCCACGGCACCGAGGGCGGGCCGGAGCGCGACTGGTACACGAGCGACCACGGCACGTCCGCGGCCTCGGGCACGCCGGCGAGGATCTCGCGGGCCACGTCGAGGTGCTGCGCCGAGTACACGTCCGCACCCTCGTCGCCCGGCTCCGCCCCCGCCTGCGCGCGCAGGTCTGCGGCGAGGCCGCGCGGGCCGGCCGCGGCGGCGTCGGAGGTGGGGATCGAGTGGGTCGCGAAGAGCACGTGGATCCGCGCGTCGTCCCCCAGCTCCGCGCGCAGCGACGCCAGGTCCGCGCGCAGGCCGTCCCGGAACGGCTCGATGAAGCCGGGGTGGTTGAAGTACTGGCGCGTCTTGTCCAGGTCCACCTTCCCGGTCAGGCCGGTCTGCTCCAGGGCCATGCCCATGTCCTCGCGGTACTGGCGGCACGAGGAGTAGCAGGAGTACGCGGAGGTGGTGACCGTCAGGATGCGGCGGTGCCCGTCGGCGTGCATCCGCTCGAGGGTGTCCGGGAAGTAGGGCTCCCAGTTGCGGTTGCCCCAGTACACGGGCAGGTCCAGGCCGCGGGCGGCCAGCTCGGCCTCGATGGCCGCCTTCAGCGCGCGGTTCTGCGCGTTGATGGGGCTGACGCCGCCGTTGGCGCGGTAGTGGGTGGCGACCTCCTCGAGGCGCTCGTCCGGGATGCCGCGCCCGCGCGTGACGTTGCGCAGGAACGGGATCACGTCGTCCTGGCCCTCGGGCCCGCCGAAGGAGGCGAGCAGCAGGGCGTCGTAGTCCTTGGGGGCCATCACGCCGCACACGTCGTAGTCGACGCCGGCGGCGGCCTTCTCGGGCGTCCGGAGGGCCGGGGCGACGCCGGCGTCCGGGCCGGTGTGGACGGGCGCGTCGGCGCGGGGCTCGGGGGCGGCGGTCATCAGGCCAGCACCTCCGCGATCTCGGCGGTCTCCAGACGGCGTCCGGTGTAGAACGGCACCTCGCTGCGCACGTGCAGGCGGGTCTCGTTGTTGCGCAGGTGGCGCATCATGTCCACCAGGTCCGTCAGCTCGTCCGCCTCGAGGCCCAGCAGCCACTCCCAGTCGTTCAGGCCGAACGCGCTGGTGGTGTTCGCCCATACCTGCGGGAAGTCCTGGCCGAGCTGGCCGTGCTCGCGGAGCATGCGGGCCCGCTCCTTCGGGTCCAGCAGGTACCAATCGTACGAGCGCACGAACGGGTAGAAGCACAGCCACTTCAGGGCCTTGCGGCCCATGGCGAAGGCGGGGACGTGGTCCTTGTTGAACTCGGCCATGCGATCGGCGCCCATGGCCGAGAGCACCATCGTGGTGCCCTCGAGCAGACGGGTGCGGCGCAGCTCGCGGATGGCGGCCTGCAGGTCCTCGGGCACCTGGCCGTACATCCACACCATGACGTCGCCGGCCTCGCGCATGCCCGAGACGTCGTAGACGCCGCGCACGGTCACGCCGGTCTGGGCCACCCGCGCGACGGCCTCGTCGAACTCCTTGGCGGCCTTCTTCGCGTCACGGCCCTCCAGTCCCAGCCAGCCGGGCTCGCCCTGTGGGCGGGCGAACACGGTGTAGGTGGTGAACCAGTCCTTGCCGGCCTCGGCAGGGGTGGTGGTGCTGTCCTTGGTCATGGTCCTCTTCCTTGAGATCCGATTGCGTCAGGGGTGGTCTGGGGGCGAGGTCAGCCCGCGGGCGGCGCGTCGGCGCCGAGGGTGCGGTCCACGCCGGCGACGACGGCGGCCAGCCCGGTGCCGTGCACCCAGCTGCCCACGAGGTCGAGGCCGGGCACGTCCCGTGCCCAGTCGATCAGCGTGTCCGCCTTCGCGCGGTCGGGGCCGGCCTGCGGCGGGATGGAGCGGCGCCAGCGGGTGACGGTGCGGGCGACGACGTCCTCCTCCGCCAGCGGCACCCCGGTGAGAGTCGCCGTGTCCACGAGCGCCTGCGCGAGCAGCTCCTCGTCCGCGCTGCGGTGGCCCAGGGCCTCGGGCCCGCCGCCCTGGCGGCCGTAGGACAGGCGCAGCACGTGGCGGTGGGGATGGCGGGCGACACCGTCCTCCTGCGGACGCGCGACGACCTCGCGCAGCCACGCCCACTTGGCGGTGGCGTGGGTCAGGGCCTTGGCGGCCACGTCCGTCCCGGCGCCGACCAGCACTCCGGTGCCGCGTGGCGCGTCGTCCAGGCCCGCGGCCTCGACGACGAGCGTGGCCAGCGCGATGCCCTCGCCGAGGGCGGGGCCGGCGTCGGGGTCCAGGGCCTCGGCCGAGAGCGGGGCCAGCAGGTCCCAGGCGGTGACGCCGTCCACGGCCAGCACGACGCGGTCCACGTCGAGCCCGCGGACGACCTCGTCGTCCCGGTCCGAGATCTGGGCCCACCAGCCGCCGGTGGCGGGCACGCGGGACAGGGCGGCCACCCGGACACCGCGCAGGACGGTGGCCCCGTCCTCGCGCAGCGCCTCGACGAGCCGGCCGGTGAGGCGGACCATGCCGCCGTCCAGACCGGCCACGAGCGAGCCGGGGGTCCCGGTGGACCGCAGCGCGGCGACGCCCGCGGCCAGCCCGCCGTGCTCCACGGCGGCGGCGAGCAGGCCGGGGGCCACGCGCTCCAGCTCGACGACCGCGGGGTCGGCCGAGTGGACTCCGGCGACGACGGGGGCCACGAGGCGGTCGAGCACCTCGTCGCCGAGGCGGTCGGCCACGACCTGCGCGACGGTCACCGGCTCGCCGGCCGCGAGCGCGGCGGCCCAGCGATCCATGGGGGCCTCGGCGTCCTGCCGGGCGCGCTCCAGGCCGGCCGGCGTGAGGGCGGCGGCGAGGTCCTCGGCGTCGAGGTCGCCGGGGATGCCGACGATGCCGAGACGCGGGGCGCGCACGGGGCCGGCGGGACCGTGCAGCCACGAGCCGAGGGGCTCGGGCGCGACGATCTTCTCGCCCAGCCCGAGCTCCTCCACGAGCGCGCGCACGGCGGCGCCGCGGACGGCGAACGACTCGGCGCCGCCGTCGAGTTCGAGGGTCTGGGTCTCGGGGGCCCCGGTCTCGCCGTGCGAGGGGACGTCGAGGAAGCGCGGGGAGACCGCGCCCCCGAGCACGGAGGTGGCCTCGGCGAGGGTCACGTCCCAGCCCGCCGTGGACAGTCGGTGGGCCGCGACGAGGCCGGCGATGCCGCCGCCGACCACGAGCGCCGTGCCGCTCATGCGCGCTCCTCCCGCTCGGCGGTCTCGACCCCCGGTGCCGGGTCCTGGCCCTCCCGCTCCGGCACGGGCAGGGAGTGGATCAGCTCGACCACGCGGGTCAGCACGGCCGCGTCCGTCTCCGGCGGCACGCCGTGGGCGAGGTTGACGACGTGGCCGGGCGCGACGGCGCCGGAGGCGACAACGTCGCGCACGTGGGCCTCGAGGACCTCCCACGGGGCGGCGAGCAGGGCCGGGTCGATGTTGCCCTGCAGGGGCACGGCGCCGCGTCCGTCGGGGCCGGGGTTCGCGCTGAGCCGGCGGTGCGCCTCGGCGAGCGTGAGGCGGTGGTCCACGCCGACGGCGGTCGCGCCCGCGTCACGCATGTGGTGCAGGAACTCTCCGGTGCCCGTGCCGAAGTGCAGGAGCGGGGCGCCGTCGGGGACGCCGGGCCCGGCGAGGTCGGCGACATGGGCGAGGGCCGCCGTCGAGTGCGGCTGCACGTGCTCGAGGTAGTCGTCCGCCGAGAGCGAACCGGCCCACGAGTCGAACAGCTGCGCGGCGGAGGCGCCGGACTCGAGCTGGGCGCGCAGGAACTGGCCGGACACGGTGGCCGCCCAGCCGGCCAGGGCGGCCCAGGTCTCGGGGTCGGCGTGCATCATGCGTCGCGGGCCGAAGTGGTCGCGGGAGGGACGGCCCTCCACCATGTACGCCGCCAGCGTGAAGGGGGCGCCGGCGAAGCCGATCAGGGGGCGCGGGCCCAGCTCGGCGACGGTGGCCGCGACGGCCTCGCGGATGACGTCCAGGGCGGCGTCCTCGAGGACGGGCAGCGCGGCGACGTCGTCGGCGGTGCGGACGGCCTGGCCGAGCACGGGGCCCACGCCGGGCTGGATCTCCACGTCCACGCCCGCCAGGCGCAGGGGGACCACGATGTCCGAGAAGAAGATCGCTGCGTCGACGTCGTGGCGGCGCACCGGCTGCATCGTGATCTCCCGGACCAGGTCCGGCATGAGGCAGGAGTCGAGCATCCCGATCCCCTCGCGCACCCGGCGGTACTCGGGCAGCGAACGGCCGGCCTGCCGCATGAACCACACGGGGTGGCGGTCGGGGCGCTGGCCGCGCAGCGCGCGAAGGAGCGGGCTGGCCACGGTCGAGCGTGACGGATCCTCGGTGCGCAGCGGGTGCTCGGCGGGCAGTGCCGGGACGGCCGCGGGGGTCTCGGGGGTCTGGGACAGGGCGGACATGCCCCCAGTGTCCCACCGGTCGTGTCCCGGTGGCACATCAGCGTCCTCCGTGAGCGCCGTCACACTGGCCGACGGCACCCGGGTCAGGTCCGCCTTCCCGGACGGGCGGGGCGGTCGGGGCTAGACTTGGCCCGCTGTGACTGTCTTCTCTCTCGTCGCCTCCCACCATGACCTGGACCTGGACACGGTCGCCCGCCTCAGCGCCGGCGCGACCGGGGTCGGGCCCGCCCTGCCCGGCAGCGGCGCGGCGGGCGCCATCGTGCTGGCCACGTGCAACCGCGTGGAGATCTACGCCGAGGCCGACGGGGCCGGCGTCGAGGCCGCCCGCGCGGGGCTGCTGTCCGCCGTCGCCGCCTCCACCTCCCTGCCGGACGAGGACGTGCACGCCGCGTTCCGCACGCTCGACGCCGACGCCACGGCCCGTCACCTCTTCGAGGTCGGCGCCGGACTGGACTCCGCCGTGGTGGGCGAGCGCGAGATCGCCGGTCAGGTCCGACGCGCCCTGACGGCGGCCCAGGAGGCCGGCACCGCCTCGGGCCCGCTCGTCCGCCTCTTCGAGTCCGCCACGCGCACGGCCAAGGACGTCGGCTCCCGCACGGCGCTCGGCGCGGCCGGCCGCTCGGTCGTCTCCGTCGCCCTGGACCTCGCGGAGGAGCTGCGCGGTCTCACCGACGCCGCGGCCCAGCGCGACTTCTGGGCCGGGGCCACCATCCTGCTGATCGGCACGGGCGCCTACGCCGGCACCACGCTCGCGCAGCTGGCGGACCGGGGTGCGACCACCGTCGGCGTGCACTCGGCCTCGGGCCGCGCGGAGCAGTTCGTCGCGGACCGCGGCGGCTGGGCCCTCGCGCTCGGCGGCGAAGCCGTGGCCGGTGCCGTCGCCGAGGCGGACGTGATCATCGGCTCCTCCGGGGGCGAGCGCCAGATCAGCCCCGAGCGCCTGCAGGAGCTGCGCGAGGGCGGACGGCGCCCGCTCACGGTGGTCGACCTGGCCCTCTCGCGCGACTTCGCCCCCGCCGTCGCGGACCTGCCGGACGTCGACCTCATCACCCTCGAGTCGGTGCGGCTGGCCGCCCCCGAACAGGCCGAGGTCGCCGTCGCCGAGGCCCGCGCACTCGTGGACGACGCCGTCGAGGAGTACCGCGCGGCGCAACGCGGCCGCAGTGCCGACGCGGCGATCAAGGCCCTGCGCCGCCACACCCTCGGCGTGCTCGACCGGGAGCTCGAGCGCGTGCGCGCCCGCCACGGCTGCACGGCGGCCGCCGAGGAGGTGGAGTTCGCCCTGCGCCGCATGGTGAACCTGCTCCTGCACGAGCCCAGCGTGCGCGCCAAGCGACTCGCCGCCGAGGGCCGGCTCGACCGCTATGAGGACGCCCTCGAGGCGGTCTTCGGGATCGAGGCCCCCGGCCGCCCCGCCCCTGCCGTGGGCACGGTCGAGGCGGCCTGCCCCGCGCACGAGGACGAGGGCGGCGCCGCGCGCATCGCGTGAGCCCGCCCCGCGCCAGGAGGACCCCGTGACCGCCCACCCCGCCGCCACCGCGCCCGACGAGCCCGGGCGAGGCCGTCGTCTGCCCCGGCACGAGCGTCGCCGCCAGCTGCTGGACTGCGCCCGCGCGGTCTTCGCCGCGGAGCGGTACGCGGGGGCCTCCATGGAGCAGATCGCCGAGCGGGCCGAGGTCTCCAAGCCGGTCCTCTACCAGCACTTCCCCGGCAAGCACGAGCTCTTCCTCGAGCTGCTGGACGCCGAGGTCGCGAGCCTGCGCGCGCTCCTCGAGGCGGCGATGGACACCCGCCGCGACAACCGCGAACGGGTGCGGGCCACCGTCGCCGCCGTGTTCGAGTACATGGCCTCCCCCGAGCGGACCCACCGCCTCATCTTCGACTCCGGCATCGACGGGGACCCGGAGGTGCGCACGCGGAGCGAGGCCGTGCACCGGCTGCTCTCCTCCGAGGTCGCGCGCACCATCCGCGCGGACACCACCGTGGCCGAGGCCGAGGCCGAGGTGCTCTCCCGCGGACTCGTCGGCTACCTCCTGGGCGCCGCCCGCCACTGGGCGGACCGGCTCGACGCCGACGCCCGCCCCGCCGCGGCCGAGACGGCCCGCACGGTGGACGCGCTCATCTGGCGCGGCCTCGCCTCGCTGCCCTCCGCGGACGATGCCCCGCGCTGACCCGGCCGTCCGGCCCGTTTCGCCCGCGGGTGAACCTCGTGGGCGCCCGTCCACCCCGCCGAGCGGTCCCGTAGGCTGACGGCGGACCGCACAGGACGCGACGAAGAGAAGAGGTTCCCCATGGAGATCCGCATCGGTGTGCAGCACGTCGGCCGCGAGGTCGTCATCGACAGCGAGCAGTCGGCGGACGAGGTCCGCTCCCTCGTGGACGCCGCCGTCGCCGACGGCACCCCGCTGGTCCTGGCGGACGCCAAGGGCCGCCAGGTGGTCGTCCCCGGCGACCGCATCGGCTTCGTGGAGATCGGCGCGAAGAAGTCGGGCCCGCTCGGGTTCGCCGCCTCCTGACCCGCCCGCACGCCCCGGTGATCCGCCGGGGCGTGCGTCGTCTCGGCCCCCTGCCCAGGAGCACCGCCATGACCCCTCACGCCCTCGGCCTCCGCGGCCCCGCCGACCCGGCCCTGCTCGATCGCCTCGCCGCCCTGCGGACGGAGCTCGAGCTGCCGCCGGCCTTCCCCGCCCCCGTCCTGGCCGAGGCGGAGGCGGCCGCGCGTGAGGTGCACGCGGGCCTGACCGGGAGCCCGGACCACGCGGACCGCACGGCCCTGCCGTTCGTCACCGTGGACCCCGCCGGCTCCACGGACCTGGACCAGGCCCTGCTCCTGACCCCCGCCGACGACGACGGCATCCTCGTCCGCTACGCGATCGCGGACGTGCCCGCCTTCGTGGCCCCGGGCGGCGCCGTGGACGCCGAGGCCCGCCGTCGCGGCCAGACCGTGTACCTGCCGGACGGCCGGGTCCCCCTGCACCCGGAGGTGCTGAGCGAGGACGCCGCCTCCCTGCTGCCGGACCGCGAGCGCCCGGCGTTCGTGTGGACGTTCCTGCTGGACGCCGCGGGCGCCGTCGTCGAGATGGGCCTCGAACGCGCCCGCATCCGCTCCCGGGCGCAGCTGACGTACGGGCAGGTGCAGGCCTTCCTCGACGCGCGGGAGGGAGCGCAGGCGCCGACGACGCCGCGTCCCGGGGTCACCGACGCGGACTTGGCCGCCGCCGAGGGGTGGCCGGCCGAGGTGCGCGACTCGCTGACGCTGCTGCCGGAGGTGGGCCGACGGCGGGCCGCGCAGGAGGCCGCCCGCGGCGGTGCCTCCCTGAACCTGCCGGACCAGGAGGTCCGTGTCACCGAGGACGGGGCGCACGAGCTCGTGCACCGGGCGCCGCTGCCGGCGGAGGAGCACAACGCCCAGCTCTCCCTGCTGACCGGCATGGCCGCGGCCGAGCTGATGCTGGCCGCCGGAGTCGGGATCCTGCGCACGATGCCGGCGCCGGACGCCGACGCCGTCGCCGCCTTCCGAGAGCGCACGCGCGCCCTGGGCGCCCCGTGGAACGAGGACCAGGACTACGGCGCCTACCTGCGTTCCCTCGACCCCGCCGACGCGCGGCACCTGGCGGTGCTGCACGCGGCCACCGGGCTGTTCCGCGGCGCCGGGTACACGGCCTTCGACGCGCAGGCCGAGGACCCGGCCCTGCGCACACCGCCGGCCGAACCGGCCCAGGCCGCGCTCGCCGCCCCCTACGCCCACGCCACCGCTCCGCTGCGCCGGCTCGTGGACCGCTTCGTCCTGGCCCTGTGCCACGCCCATGCCATCGGCGCCCCCGCCCCCGCGTGGGTCCGCAGCGCCCTGCCCGAGCTGCCCGCCCTCATGGCGGACTCGTCGCGCCGGGCCTCGGCCGCGAGCCGGACGGCGGCGGACCTCGTGGAGGCGGCGGCGCTCGAGTCCCGCGTCGGCGCGGAGCTCGAGGGGATCGCGGTGCGGGAGGCGAAGGACGGCACCGAGGTGTGGCTGCTCGACCCGGCCGTGAGCCTGCGGGTGCCGGGCAGCGTCCCGGCGGGCACCCGGGTGCGCGTGCGGATCGAGGGCGTGGACCGCGCCTCGGGTGCGATCACGGCCGCGGGGGTAGACTGGCCGCACAGCTCACGCTGACCCAGGATGACCGGTCGCTCTCTGATCACCCTGACCCGCCGCCCGCGCCCCTGACGCCCGGGACGGCACCATGACCTGCCGGATCCGGCACGGCCCGCCTCGCACGGCGCGCCCGGCCCGGTTCCACGGGGCGCCGCCCGTCGGCCGCTCCGCGTGCTTGCCTCGCGATCGGCTTCCGCTTGAACCGCGCGCACGGCGGAGCCGGGCCTTCCGCCCGCCGTGACGACGCCTGACCAGGAACGCGAGTCGCCATGACCCAGAACTCCGAGCACACCCCCGCCTCCGCCGACCTCGACCCGACGGTCGCCGCGATCGCGGAGGACATCGTCACCGAGGACGCCGCCCCCGTGGCCCCCGAGCAGACCTTCGCCGACTTCGGGGTGCACCCCGCGATCGTCGAGGCCCTGGAGGCCAAGGGCATCGTCCACCCCTTCCCCATCCAGGCCATGACCCTGCCGGTCGCCCTCGGCGGCCACGACATCATCGGCCAGGCCAAGACCGGCACCGGCAAGACCCTCGGCTTCGGCATCCCCGCGCTACAGCGCGCCATCGGCCCGGGCGAGCCCGGCTGGGACGGCCTCGAGGCCAAGGGCACCGCGGGCGCCCCGCAGGCCCTGATCGTCGCCCCGACGCGCGAGCTCGCCGTCCAGGTGGCCGGCGACCTCACGGCCGCCGCGGCCCGGCGCCCCCTGCGCATCGCCACCATCTACGGCGGCCGCGCCTACGAGCCGCAGATCGAGGAGCTGCAGCGCGGCGTCGAGATCGTCGTCGGCACCCCCGGCCGCCTCATCGACCTGATGCGCCAGCGCCACCTGCGCCTGGACCTGGTGAACACGGTGGTGCTGGACGAGGCCGACGAGATGCTGGACCTCGGCTTCCTCCCCGACGTCGAGACCCTGCTCGCCGCCGTCCCGGCCGTGCGTCAGACCATGCTGTTCTCGGCCACCATGCCGGGTCCCGTGGTCGCGATGGCGCGCCGCTACATGACGCAGCCGACCCACATCCGCGCGGCGGACCCGGAGGACGAGGGCCTGACGAAGAAGGACATCCGTCAGCTCGTCTACCGCGCCCACCACATGGACAAGGACGAGCTCGTGGCCCGCGCCCTGCAGGCCGAGGGCCGCGGCCGGACCATCATCTTCACGCGCACCAAGCGCACGGCCGCTCGCGTGGCGGACGAGCTGACGGCGCGCGGCTTCGCGGCCGGCGCGCTGCACGGCGACCTCGGCCAGGGCGCCCGCGAGCAGGCGCTGCGCGCGTTCCGCAACGGCAAGGTGGACATCCTCGTGGCCACCGACGTCGCGGCGCGCGGCATCGACGTCGACGACGTCACGCACGTGTTCAACTTCCAGGCGCCGGAGGACGAGAAGACCTACGTGCACCGCGTGGGCCGCACGGGCCGCGCCGGCAACAAGGGCGTGGCGGTGACCCTCGTGGACTGGGAGGACATGCCGCGCTGGTCCCTGATCGACAAGGCGCTCGGCCTCGGCCAGCCCGAGCCGGTGGAGACCTACTCCTCCTCCCCGCACCTGTTCTCCGACCTCGGCATCCCGAAGGGCACGAAGGGCCGTCTGCCGCAGGCCAAGCGCGTGCTCGAGGGCCTCGAGGGCGAGACGCTCGAGGACCTCGGCGGCCCCGAGGCGAAGCAGCGCGACGGCGGCCGCGGACGGGGTCGCGAGGGCGGTCGGTCCCGCGACGGCGAGCGCGGCGGCCGTGAGGGCGGCCGCGGCGGACGTGGCGGACGGAACCGGGGCGGCCGCTCCGGCGAGGGCCGCGACGATGCACGCGGCGGAGGCCGCGGCGAGCGCTCGGCCCGCGGGCGTGGTGAGGTACCCGCCGAGCAGCGCGCCGAGGGCCGGGGCCGTGGTCGCGGCGAGGGCCGCGAGCGCACCGCCTCGCGCTCCGAGGCCCCCGCAGCCCGGACGCCGGAGCCGGTGGCCGGCGTCGAGCTGACGGAGGCCCGCCGGGCCGAGCGCGCCGAGGCGCGGGCCGAGGCCCGTCGTCGCCGGGGCGGCCGCACCCGCACGCGCCGCCGCAACGGCGAGGTCGTGGACGGCTGACCCTCCCTTCCGGGCCCCCGGGAGTCTTCTGCGCGAATGACCCTTCTGACCGCCGTGCAGGCGGCCGGAAGGGTCATTCGCGCAACGGATCCTCCGCCGTCGCCCCGGCCGTCCGGGCTCAGCCGCGGATGATCGCCGTGCCGGTGCCCTGCCGCTCGATCTCGGCGAGCACCTCCGCGCCCGTGGTGTGCTCGCCGATCGGATTGGGCTTGCCCGTGCCGTGGTAGTCGGACGAGCCGGTGACGAACAGCCCGTGCCGGTCCGCGAACGCGCGCAGCCAGGTGCGCTCCTCCGCCGGGTTGTCCCGGTGCTCGACCTCGACCCCCGCCAGTCCGGCCTCGGCCATCTGCTCGAACACCTCGTCGCCCACCACGCGGCCCCGCATGCGCGCCCGGGGATGCGCGAACACCGGCACCCCGCCGGCGGCCCGGATGAGCGCGACCGCCTCGGCCGGGTCCGGGGCGAAGTGCGGCACGTAGTACTTGGACCGGCCGGCGAGGATCTCCCGGAACGCCGCGGAGCGGTCCGGGACGGCCCCGATCGTCACGAGGGCGTCGGCCAGGTGGGGCCGGCCGATCGTCGCGTTCTCCGCCGCGTGCTCCTGGACCAGCTCCCACGTGATCGGGAAGTCCGCGCCCAGGCGCCGCACCATCTCCTGCGCCCGGATCAGCCTCGCGTCGCGGGCCAGGCCGACCTCCCGCAGCAGGGCGGGGTCCTCGGGGTCGTGCAGGTAGCTGAGCACGTGCACGCTCACGCCGTCGGCGGAGGTGCAGGACATCTCCATGCCGGGCACGAGCGTCAGCCCGGTCTCCCGCGCGGCGTGGGCGGCCTCGGCCCAGCCGGCGGTCGTGTCGTGGTCGGTGAGCGCGAGGCCGTCCAGCCCGGCCCGCGCCGCCGCACGCACCACGTCGGCCGGCGGCTCGGTGCCGTCGGACTCGGTCGAGTGCGTGTGCAGGTCGTAGCGGGCCATGGCGGCCATGGTACCGAGACCCGCGCGCGGCGGCCCCGACCTGCCCGCGCCCACCGGTGCCATGATGGAGGGCATGACCGATGCCGCACAGCACCCCGCCCAGACCACCCCCGACCAGCCCGCCGCCGCCCCCGAGGCGGGCGCCGACGGCACCGGCGCGGTGAACCCCCAGCCGCTGGCCGAGCGCGTCGACAACCGCTCGCAGCGCCCCGCCTCGAACGCCTTCCGCGACTTCATGGCCTCCGACTGGGCGCCCTCGTCGCAGGCCCTGCCCGACCCCGACGCCTCGGCCCCGTACGCCGCCCGGCGGCGGGCCGCCGTGTCCGCGCGCTTCCCGGGCGAGCGGATCGTGGTGCCGGCCGGCCGCCTCAAGGTCCGCTCGAACGACACCGACTACCGCTTCCGCGCGCACTCCGCGTTCGCCCACCTGACGGGCCTCGGCGTGGACCACGAGCCAGACGCCGTGCTCGTGCTCGAGCCCACGGACCCGGGCGCCGGCGACGACGGCACGGACCACACCGCCACCCTGTACTTCCGTCCCCTGGCCGGCCGGGACACCGAGCAGTTCTACGCGGACTCGCGCTCGGGCGAGTTCTGGATCGGCCCCCGTCCGACCCTGGCCGGCCTGGCCGCCCGCACGGGTCTGCGCACGGCGGGGCTCGAGGAGCTCGAGTCCGCCGTCACCAAGAACGTGGCCGCGGACGGCACCGCGGTGCGGCTGCTGGCCGAGACCGACCAGGACGTGGACGCCCTGCTGGCCGCCGTCCGGACCGAGGCCGGCGTGGACCTGGCCGCCGCGGCCGAGGCCGACGCCCAGACCGCCGAGTTCCTCTCCGAGCTGCGCCTGGTCAAGGACGCGTGGGAGATCGAGCGGATGCGCGCCTCGGTGGCCGCCACGATCGCGGGCTTCGAGGACGTCGTGCGGGCCCTGCCGCGCGCCGTGGGCCACGACCGCGGCGAGCGCGTGGTCGAGGGCGCCTTCTTCGCCCGCGCCCGCCTCGAGGGCAACGACCTGGGCTACGACACGATCGCGGCCTCCGGCAACAACGCCACGATCCTGCACTGGATCCGCAACACGGGCGCCGTGCGCCCGGGTGAGCTGCTGCTGCTCGACGCCGGCGTCGAGGACGACTCCCTCTACACCGCGGACATCACCCGCACCCTGCCCGTGTCCGGCACGTTCACGGACGTGCAGCGCCGCATCTACCAGGCGGTCCTCGACGCCGCGGACGCCGCCTTCGCGATCGTGCGCCCCGGCATCCGGTTCCGCGAGCTCCACGCCGAGGCCATGCGGGTGCTCGTCGACCGCCTCGACGGCTGGGGCCTGCTGCCGGTCTCGGCCGAGGTCGCGCTATCGGACGAGGGCCAGCACCACCGGCGCTGGATGCCCCACGGCACCTCGCACCACCTCGGCCTCGACGTGCACGACTGCGCGCAGGCCAAGCGGGAGCTCTACCTGGACGGCGTGCTCGAGCCGGGCATGGTCTTCACGATCGAGCCGGGTCTGTACTTCAAGGAGGAGGACCTGGCCGTCCCCGAGGAGTACCGCGGCATCGGCGTGCGCATCGAGGACGACATCCTCGTGACCGAGGACGGGGCCGAGAACCTCTCCGCGGTCCTCCCCCGCACCCCGGACGAGATCGAGGCCTGGATGGCGCGGCTCCAGGCGTGATCCGGCGCGGAGGGCGCCCCTAGGGTTCGGACCATGGGTATCGACCTGACCACCGAGCTCACCGCCCTCCGCGACCGCCTCCTCTCCGCCGAGGCGGAGCACGCCGACCTCATCTCCCGCGTCCGGGAGCGCCACCGGGCCTCGGCCCGGAACCTCGTGCACTACGTCGCCCTGCGCGGCACCGACCTGCGGCCCCTGCAGGAGGCGCTGAGCGACGCCGGACTGTCCTCTCTGGGCCGCATGGAGGCCGGCGTGCTGGGCCACGTGGACGCGGTGCTGGCCGCCGCCCGCGCGCTCGACGGCGACCCCGCCCCCGCGCCCGAGGACGACGCCCTGACCTCCGCCGAGGGCCGCGCCATCCTCGCCCGCAACGCGGCGAGCCTGCTCGGTCCGGCCCGCGGCGACCGGGACGCGCGCATCATGGTGACCATGCCCTCCGAGGCCGCCACGGACCCAGAGCTCGTGGCCCGGATCGCCGAGGCCGGCATGGACCTGGCGCGCGTGAACTGCGCCCACGACGACGAGCAGGCGTGGGCCGCCATGATCGCGGCGGTCCGCCGGTGTGCCGGTGCGGGCCGGCCCGCACCCCTGGTCGCGATGGACCTGGCCGGGCCGAAGGTGCGCACCGGCCCCATCGAGCCGGGACCGCGCGTCGTGAAGGTGAAGCCCGCCCGGGACCCCTCCGGGATCGTCACCGAGCCCTCCCGCGTGTGGCTCGCCGCCGGGCCCCACGACGCCGTGGCCACAGCGGACCGGCCGGACGGCGCCGTCGTCGTGCCGCTCGCGGACCCGGAGGGGACGACCCTGGCGGTCCTGCAGCGCGGCGACGAGATCGAGCTGACCGACGCGCGTGGCGCACACCGCAGGCTCGAGGTCGAGCAGGTGGACGGCCAGGGGGTGCTCGTGCGGGCGGAGAAGACGGTCTACTGGGCGACGGGCACGGCACTGACGACGCCGCACGGTCCGCTCGAGGTGGGACCGCTGCCCCCGCTCGAGCAGTCGATGCGCGTGCACGAGGGCGAGCAGATCGTGCTGACCCGCTCGCTCGAACCGGTTCCCGCGGTCGACACGCCGCCCTACCGGATCGGCCTCACCCTGGCGCAGGCGTTCGCGGACGCGGCGGTCGGCGACCGGGTCTCCCTCGACGACGGACGGATCGGCACGCGGATCACGGCGGTGTCCGACGACGAGATCACCCTCGAGGTGACCCAGGCCGGCCCGCGCGGGGCGAAGCTCAAGGCGGAGAAGGGCGTGAACTTCCCGGACACGCACCTGGACATCCCGGCCCTCACGGACGAGGACCTCGCCCACATCCCGTTCGCGGCCCGCCACGCGGACATGGTGAACATGTCCTTCGTCCGCTCGGCCGAGGACGTGGCCCAGCTGATCGACGCGCTCGAGGCCGAGGACGCACCGGACGTGGACATCACGCTGAAGATCGAGACGGTGGAGGCCTTCCGGCAGCTGCCGCGGATGCTGCTCGAGGCGATGCGCTGGCGGGACGTCGGGGTGATGATCGCCCGTGGCGACCTGGCGGTGGAGGCCGGCTTCGCACGGATGGCCGAGCTGCAGGAGGAGATCCTGTGGCTGTGCGAGGCGGCGCACGTGCCCGCGATCTGGGCCACCCAGGTCCTCGAGTCCCTCGCCAAGACCGGCCTGCCCTCACGGGCGGAGATCACGGACGCCGCGATGGCGCAGCGGGCCGAGGCCGCGATGCTGAACAAGGGCCCGTACATCGACCGCGCCGTCACCGTCCTCGGCGACATCCTGGGCCGGATGCACGGTCATGCGAGCAAGAAGCGCGACATGCTCCGGCGGCTCGAGTCCTGGTCCCTCTGACGGGGCTCAGCCGCGCGGCTCGTCCTGGGGCCGGGGCGGGTGGCCGCCGCGCGCCTCGATGAGCTTGGCGACCTCCTCCGGGGGCAGGGTCACGCCGTAGGAGCGGTCCAGGCCGGTGGGCGCGGGGTCCGCCTCCGGGACGGGCCGGGCCGGCGCCTCGGGTCCGCCGGGAGCGGGCGCCGCGTGGGACCCGCCCGACGACGGCGCGGCGGCCGGGGTGGCCTGCACGGACCCGCCCCCGGCCTCCTCCGCGGCGGGGGCGGGCGCCGGCTGCGGGGCCGGCTGCGGCGTCGGGGCCGCGGCACCGCCCAGGCCCAGCTCCTGGCGGGCGCGGGCGGCGTGGTCGAACGCGACCACGAGGTCGAAGGCCGTCGGCACGACGGCCTGCGAGGACGCGAAGCCGTGCTGGCCCCGACGCATCGCGAAGCCGATCACGCCGAAGATCAGCCACACCGCCAGGCCCAGCAGCATGGAGGTGAGGATCTGCCCCGGGCCGGCCTCGGGGGCCAG
The DNA here is from genome assembly GCF_022664405.1 of Micrococcus luteus. NCBI lineage: Bacteria > Bacillati > Actinomycetota > Actinomycetes > Micrococcales > Micrococcaceae > Micrococcus > Micrococcus luteus. The sequence continues at coordinate 66,512 of NZ_JAKRLB010000010.1, forward strand.
CAGGTAGAGGAACATGCCGATCAGTCCGCCGAAGAACACGCCGCGCACACCCGCGGACAACGCCACCTGGGCGTAGTTCAGCCGGCCGCGCACCCGCTCCACGACCCGCAGGTCCTTGCCCACGATCGACACGGCGCTCACGGGGAAGTCCGTGGCGGCGAGGCGGTCCACCTGCTCGCGCGCCTGCGCGTAGGTGGCGTAGGTGGCCAGCAGCTCTCCGCGGGGCAGGCCCTGCTCGGCGCCGGGCTGAGGGTTGGACATCATGAACGACATGGACCCATTGTGCCCGGCCCGGCGCCCGGGCGGGCGGCGGTCCGCCGTACGCGGACACGGAGCCGCGGTCCGGCACGCCGTAGGCTGGGTCGGTGAGCTCCCCCAAGATCTTCGTGGCCCGCCTGCTGGGCCTGGACGTCTTCGACCCCCTCGGCGACCGCCTGGGACGGCTGCGCGACGTCGTCGTGCTGGACCGCGGCCCCGCCGCAGCCCCGTTCGCCACCGGCCTCGTGATCGAGGTCCCCGGCAAGAAGCGCGTCTTCGTCCCGATGACGCGGGTGACGTCCATGGACTCGGGCCGGATCATCACGACCGGGCTGATCAACCTGCGCCGGTTCTCCCGCCGTGGCGCCGAGCAGATGGTGGCCGCCGACCTCTTCGACCGGAAGGTGCGCCTCTCCGACGGGTCGGGCGAGGCCTTCCTGGAGGACATCGGGCTGGAGCAGCAGCGCAACGGCGACTGGCTGGTCTCGGACCTGTACGTGCGCCGCATCGTCGGCCGCGGCCCCTTCGGCCGCGCCCAGCGGGGCGAGCACCTCCTGCTGAACTGGGACGAGGCCCGCTGGACGGCGCAGGCCGACCCGCAGGGGGCCACGAGCTTCCTCGCCGCGCACGAGGACCTCAAGCCCGCCGACCTGGCGGACATGCTCCACGACATGTCGGAGAAGCGCCGCGTCGAGGTCGCCAGGGAGCTGCAGAACGAACGCCTCGCGGACGTGCTCCAGGAGCTGCCCGACGACGACCAGGTGCAGATCCTCTCCCAGCTGGACATCGACCGCGCCGCCGACGTCCTGGAGGAGATGGACCCGGACGACGCGGCGGACCTGCTCCACGAGCTGCCCGACTCCCAGCAGGAGCTGCTGCTCGAACGCATGGAGCCGGAGGACGCCGAGGACGTCCGGCGCCTGCTCGAGTACGAGGAGGGCACGGCGGGCTCGCTCATGACCCCCGTGCCGGTCATCCTCCCCCCGGAGGCCACCGTGGCCGAGGCCATGGCGACCATCCGACAGCAGGAGATCTCCCCCGCGCTGGCCTCGCTCGTGATCGTGGCCCGGCCGCCGTTGGAGACGCCGACGGGCCGGTTCCTCGGCGTCGTCCACTTCCAGCGCCTGCTGCGGTACCCGCCGCCGGAGGCGATCGGCAACATCATGGACAAGGATCTCGAGGCCGTCTCGGACCTCGCCCCCATCGCCCACGTGACCCGCGAGCTCGCGACCTACAACCTCACGTGCATCCCCGTGGTGAACGAGCAGGACCGCGTCGTCGGGGCTGTGAGCGTGGACGACCTGCTCGACCACATCCTGCCCGACGACTGGCGGGCCATGGACCTCGACGACGCCGAGACCCGCCCCGCAACCTGACCCCGCGGCCCGCCGCCGCACGACACCGGAGGTGTGAGCATGACCCAGACCGCGCGATACCTGCGCCCGGGCCGCGGCACCGGCCTGGACACCCCGCTGAGCGCCAGCGGGCGCCGCGTGCCCCGGCTGGCCCCGAACCCGGACGCCTTCGGCGAGGCCACCGAGGGCATCGCCCGCTTCATGGGCACCCCGCAGTTCCTCGTCTGGATGACGCTGTTCTGCGCCGCCTGGCTGGGCTGGAACACGTTCGGCCCGATGGAGTGGCGGTTCGACTCCGCCGAGCTCGGCTTCACCGCGCTCACGCTCATGCTCTCCCTCCAGGCGTCCTACGCCGCACCCCTGCTCCTGCTGGCGCAGAACCGCCAGGACGACCGGGACAAGGTCGCGCTGCGCGAGGACCGTGACCGCGCCGAGCGCAACCTCGCCGACACCGAGTTCCTCACCCGCGAGATCGCCGGTCTGCGGCTGGCCGTCCAGGAGGTCGCCACGCGCGACTTCGTGCGCGGCGAGCTGCGCGGCGTCCAGGACGACCTCAGGGACGACCTCCGCGAGGCGCTGCGCGCCGAGCTCCGGGAGGAGATCCGGGAGGAGCTGCGCGCCGGCCTCCCGGGCGCCGAGGCCCAGCCCCGCAAGAACAAGAAGACCAAGGGCCGCGGCCGGGATGCGCGGCGCGGCGACGCCGGCGCCGAGCCCACGACCACCACGCTCGCCACCCTCGCGGCGCAGGAGGCCCGCGAGGCCGGGGGGTCCGGTCCGGTGACCGGCCCCGCCGGCGGTGCGGGCCCGGTGGACGGGGGCGGCCGATGAGCGCCCTGGGCCTGCCCGTGCCCGAGGTCCGCACCGACCTCGAGCGCCGGGTGCTGGAGCGGCTCGCCACGGTCCAGGACCCCGAGATCCGCCGCCCGATCACCGACCTCGGCATGGTGGAGTCGGTCGTGGAGACCGCCCCGGGCGTCGTCGAGGTCGCGGTGCTGCTCACGATCGCCGCGTGCCCCCTGCGCGGGACGATCCAGACGGACGTGGCCGCCGCCGTCGCCGACGTGCCCGGCTGCGGGTCCGTGGACGTGCGCGTCGGGGTCATGGAGCCCGAGCGCCGCCTGGCGCTGCAGGACGCCCTGCGCGCGGCCCGGCCGACGAACCCGTTCGGGAAGGACACGCTCACGCGCGTCCTCGCGGTGGCCTCGGGCAAGGGCGGCGTGGGCAAGTCCTCGGTCACGGCCAACCTCGCGGTCGCGCTCGCCGCGCGCGGGCTCGCCGTCGGCCTGATCGACGCGGACGTGCACGGCTACTCCATCCCCGGGCTCCTGGGCGTGACTGGCACCCCGACGAAGCTGGACCGGATGATCCTGCCCCCCGTGGTGCGGGACGTGAAGGTCATCTCGATCGGCATGTTCCTCGACGCGGACCGGCCGGTGGCCTGGCGCGGGCCGATGCTGCACCGCGCGCTCGAGCAGTTCGTCACGGATGTGCACTGGGGCGACCTGGACGTCCTGCTCGTGGACCTGCCCCCGGGCACCGGGGACATCGCGATCTCGACGGCGCAGCTGCTGCCCGCCTCGGAGCTGCTCGTGGTGACCACGCCGCAGCACGCCGCCGCGCAGGTGGCCGCGCGCGCCGGTCAGCTGGCGGAGCAGACGGGCCAGACCGTGGCCGGCGTCGTGGAGAACATGGGGCCGATGACCCTGCCAGACGGCACCGTCCTGGATGTGTTCGGGACCGGCGGCGGCGCCGAGGTGGCGGAGCGGCTGTCCGGGGTGCTGGACACGCAGGTGCCGCTGCTGGGCACCGTTCCCCTGGACCCGGCGCTGCGCGCGGGCGGCGACGCCGGCGAACCCGTGGTGGTGTCCGCGCCGGAGAGCCCCGCGGGCCGGGCGCTGACGCAGATCGCGCAGCGGGTGGCCGTGCGACCGCGCGGGCTGGCCGGGCGACCCCTGCCGTTCACCCCTCGCTGACCTCGGGTGCCGGCGCCCCGGCCGGGGCACCCGACGCGCGCGACGGCGTCAGGTCGCGTCGACGTCGAAGGGGGCGGGCGCCAGCCCGAGCAGCTCGAGGGGGTCCGGTTCGGTCTCGACGGCGGCAGGACGCTCCTCTGCGAGGGCCTCGGCGCGGCCGGAGGCCATCAGGGCTGCGGCGGCACCGCCCACGGCGGCCGCCCCCGCGGCGGGCGCGGTGGACCGAGTCTGTGCGGCGGCGACGGACTCCGCGGCGGCGGTGCTGCCGCCCCCGGCGGGGCGGCGGAAGAGCGTCCGCGGATCCATGTCCGCCAGGTCCTGGTGGGTGAGGCCGCCGTGCACGTCCTCGGCGCTGATGCCCGTCGCCTGCGCCGCCCGGGACGCGGGCGTGGACGAGCCGTCGGCGGGCTCGCGGAGCGCGTCGCGGATGATGCGGCGCGGGTCGTACTGGCGGGGGTCGTACTTGCGCCAGTCCACCTCGTCGAAGTCCGTGCCGGTCTCCTCCTTGAACTGCGCCTTGGCACCCTCGGCCTTGTCGCGCATGACGCGCAGCCAGTCGGTGAAGGCGCGCGTGTACTCGGGGAGCTTCTCCGGCCCGAGGATGACGATCGCGAGCACCGCCAAGATGATGAACTCGCTGCCGTTGATACCTAACACCCTCCGAACTCTACTAGAGCGGCACCGCCCCACAGCCCGGAGCCGCGGGGGCGGGGCGGCTCAGCCGCGGGGGCGCGGCACGGCGTCCGCGATGCGTTCGAGGCCTCGCTCCAGGCGCTCCTCGACGGCGTCTCCGCCGCCCAGCTCGAGCACCCGTGCCCGCTCGGAGACCAGCAGGTGGGTGAGGACCGCGTCCGCGCGCTCGTCCGGCAGGGTGGCCTCCACGCGGTAGGCGGCCTGCGGCGTGGTCAGCTCGGCCGTCCAGCCGTCCTCGCCCCCCGCCGGGACGATCCGGTAGACGCCGCCGCCGGCCAGTCGACGCTCCTGCGCCCCCGTGCTCAAGGGCGCGGTCGAGGCACAGCCCTCCGGGGCGGCTCCCACGATCCGGGGTCGGCACTCGCGGACGGTCACGGTCGGCTCGTCCCGACCCCAGCCGACGACGACCTCCACGTCCTCGGCCGTCTGGGCGGTGTCGACGGTGAGCGGCTCCAGGCCGGCCCCCACGAGGGAGGGCACCGTCCAGCCCTGACCCCGCAGCTCCGCGACGGTGCCGCGCCGGTCCGTCGACGCGGTCCCGGCTGCCGGCAGGGCGACGGTGTCCGTCGGGGTCGGGGCCGTGCGCACGGCCGCGGTGCGGGGCGCGCCGGCCACCCAGACCGCGGTGAACAGCCCGCCGAGCAGGACGACGAAGGTGAGCAGCCCCACCACAAGGCGGCCGGAGACGCCGCGGGCGCGCAGCACCGGGGCGACGACGGCGCCGGCCGGACGCTGGTGCACCGTGCGGGCGGCGTCGAGCACGCGGGCCCGGGCCTGGACGGTGGCGCGGCACTCGGGGCAGCGGTCCAGGTGGCGGGCGATGCGCGCCCGGGACGCGGCGGGGAGGGAGCCCTCGAGGTAGGCGTCCATGTGGCGCTGGGTGTGTCGACGTCCCATGCGGCCACCTCCTCGGTCCTCGCGTCCTCGGTCCGGCGAACGGCCTCCCGCACGGCGGGAGCCGGTTCGTGCCGTGTCCCATCATCGGCCCGCCTCCTGGGAGAACACTGGGTCGCGGCCGCGTGCCGGCCCGTACACTGGCCCGCGTCGCCCGTGCCGCGGGCGAGGTCCCGCCGTCGTCGTCCCGGAGTCACCCATGAGCGCCCTGCAGCCCCAGCCCACCGACAAGCACGCGTCCTGGGCCTGGTCGGAGAGCCGGGCCACCGAAGACGACGTCGTCCTGCGCGCCCGCGAGCGCGCCGCCGAGCTGGAGGTGCCGCCGGTGAGTGAGGGGACGGCGGCCCTGTTGACGGTGCTGGCGGCCACGCGTGCCCCCGCGGCGGTCGTGGAGGTGGGCACGGGCGCCGGCGTCTCGGGTCTCGCCCTGATGCGCGGTCTGCCCGAGCGCACGGTCCTCACCACCGTGGACCCGGACGCGGAGGCACAGCGCGCGGCCCGCGAGGCGTTCTCGGAGGCCCGCCTGCCCACGAGCCGCACCCGCATGATCACGGGGCGCTCCCGGCTCGTCCTCCCCCGGCTCACGAGCGGCGCCTATGAGATGGTCCTGGTGGACGGGGACCCGGCCGCACGTCAGTTCGACGTCGAGCAGGCCGCGCGCATGCTCGCCCCCGGCGGCGTGCTCGTGGTGGTGGACGCCCTCGACGGCGACCGCGTTCCCCGGCCCGCCGTGCGCGACGAGTCCACCGTGTCCGCCCGGGCGGTGGACCGCCTCATCCGGGAGGACGAGCACTGGCTGTCCGCCGTCGTCCCCTCCGGCACGGGCGTGCTGATCGCGGTGCGCCGCTGATCCGCGTCGAAGGGGTCCGGGCTCAGGCCTGGATGACGCCCTCGAGGCACTCCTTGAGCTCGCGGGCCTCGTCCGCGTTGATCTCCAGCACGAGACGGCCGCCGCCGTCGATCGGCACGCGCATGATCAGGCTGCGCCCCTCCTTGGTCACTTCCATGGGACCGTCCCCGGTGCGGGGCTTCATGGCGGCCATTGCGACTTCCCTTCTGGATGATGTTCCCGTCACGGCGTCCGGCGACCGCGGGAGCGGGCACTGTCCGGACGCCTCCGGCGCCCCCGCACGCGAGCGTGCGCGAGGCCGGTCACATCACCATTATCGCGGATTCCGCGTGCTCGCGCCAAACGATGGCCTGCACCGAGCCCGGCCCGCGACTCAGGCACGCCCCGCCGGATCGCTCCGGGACGGGTCGGCGGCCTCGAGCTCGGCCACCCGGGCCCGCAGGGCGGTCACCTCGTCCTCGCGCTGCGCCAGGGCGTCCCGCAGCCGCAGCAGGACGGCGTCCACCTGGTCCCGCTGGTAGCCGGGCACCGCGACGGCCAACCGCAGCAGGTCGACATCCGCCGCGCGTGGCCGCTCCGGCAGCAGGACGGGGTGCCCGGGCGTCTGTCCGGCCGGGTCGTCGGCCCGGAGCGTGAGCCGGCCCGTGAGGGCGGTGGCCAGGGCCGCCAGCACGACGACGAGCACGGCCACCAGGACGGTCCACTGCGGTCCGCTCACGCGTCGGCCCTCCCCGCCGAGCGGAGCACGCACGCGACGGCCTCCTCGGCCGTGTCCACGAGGTGGAACAGGTCCGGGTCCTCGGGCGAGATCATGCCGCGCTCCACGAGCGTGCCGCGGATCCAGTCCACGAGCGGGCCCCAGAAGCCGCGGTCCACGAGGACCACGGGGAAGCGGGTGACGGTGCCGGTCTGCACGAGGGTGAGGGCCTCGAAGAGCTCGTCCAGGGTGCCGAGGCCGCCGGGCAGCACGATGAACCCCTGCGCGTACTTGAGGAACATGACCTTGCGGACGAAGAAGTAGCGGAAGTCCACGCCCACGTGCACCCAGGGGTTCAGGCCGGTCTCGAACGGCAGCTCGATGCCCAGGCCCACGGACTCTCCACCGGCCTCGTGGGCGCCCCGGTTGGCGGCCTCCATGGTGCCGGGCCCCCCGCCGGTGATGACCGTGTACCCGGCCTGGGCCAAGCGGCTCCCGACCTCGTGCGCCAGGGCGTACTCGACGCTGCCCTCGGGCGTGCGCGCCGAGCCGAACACGGAGACCGCGGGTCCCAGACCCGCGAGGGTGCCGAAGCCCTCGACGAACTCCGCCTGGATGCGCAGGACACGCCAGGCCTCGGACGTCGTCGAGGCGACGTCGGCGGTGGGGCGCGCGGCGTCGCCGGGCCGTCGGCCGTCGAGGAGGAGCTGGTCGAACGTGGGGGTGTCCGTCGCGTCCCCGCGCAGGACCTGCCCGCCGCGGCGGACGCGCTGGGGCGCGGCGGCGACGTCGCCGCCCGAGGGGTGCTCATGTGGGGCCATGGCGCCAGCCTAACGAGCCGGCGGGCCGCCAGGGCCGGCGTCGCACGGCGCACCGCGCCGGGTGTGGCGTGCGCTATATTCCACTGGCATGACGCAGATCACGCCTGAGCAGCCCCACGGCGCCCACCTCCTCGACGAGGCCGGCACGCGGCGCCGTCGCGGTGCCGCAGGCGACGACCTGATCGTCCTCGAGGGCGTGAACAAGCACTTCGGCGACTTCCACGCCCTCCGACAGATCGACCTGCGGATCCCGCGCGGCCAGGTGGCGATCGTCCTCGGCCCGTCGGGCTCCGGCAAGTCGACCCTGTGCCGCACGATCAACCGGCTCGAGACCATCGACGACGACGGCGGCCGCATCCTGATCGACGGGCGGCCGCTCCCCAGCGAGGGCCGGCAGCTCGCCCAACTGCGCGCCGAGATCGGCATGGTCTTCCAGTCGTTCAACCTCTTCGCACACAAGTCGATCCTGGAGAACGTCACCCTCGGGCCCATCAAGGTGAAGGGCAAGCGCCGGGCAGACGCCGAGCGGCACGCGATGGAGCTGCTCGAGCGCGTGGGCGTGGCCGCCCAGGCCAGGAAGATGCCGGCCCAGCTCTCCGGCGGGCAGCAGCAGCGCGTGGCCATCGCCCGTGCCCTGGCGATGGAGCCGAAGGCCCTGCTCTTCGACGAGCCGACCTCCGCCCTCGATCCCGAGATGGTGCAGGAGGTCCTCGACGTCATGGTCCAGCTCGCCGAGGGGGGCATGACCATGGTCGTGGTCACCCATGAGATGGGCTTCGCCCGCAAGGCCGGGGACCGCGTGGTCTTCATGGCCGACGGCGCCATCCTCGAGGACACCGACCCCGACACCTTCTTCACGAACCCCCGGCACGAGCGCGCCCAGGACTTCCTGGGCAAGATCCTCGCGCACTGACCCCGTCCCCCGTCGCCCCCACCGCACCGAACCAGAGGAGAGCACCATGCTCCGCACGAAGCTCCTGACCCTGTCCGCCGTCACCGCCGCGGCCGCCCTGTCCCTCACCGCCTGCGCCCCCTCCTCGTCGCAGGGCGGCGGTGGCGACGCCGCCGGCTCGTCTTCGGCCGGCGAGTCGACGTCGTCCGGCTCCGGCGAGCGCCTGCGCATCGGCATCAAGTTCGACCAGCCGGGCCTGGGCTACCGCGAGGGCTCGGCCCAGCCCACCGGCTTCGACACGGACGTGGCCCGCTACGTGGCGGACAAGCTCGGCGTGGCCGAGAAGGACATCGAGTGGGTCCAGACCCCGTCCGCGAACCGGGAGAACGCCCTGGAGAACGGCGAGGTCGACATGATCTTCGCGACGTACTCCATCACGGACGCCCGCAAGGAGCGCGTCGACTTCGCGGGCCCGTACTTCGTGGCCGGCCAGGACCTGCTGGTCCGCGCGGACGACACCGCGATCACCGGCCCCGAGTCCCTCGACGGGAAGAACCTCTGCTCCGTCACCGGCTCCACCTCGGCCCAGAAGATCAAGGACCAGTTCGCCTCCGGCGTGAACCTGGTGGAGCAGGGCGGCTACGCCGAATGCGTGACCTACCTCGAGTCCGGCCAGGTGGACGCCGTGACCACGGACGACATCATCCTCGCGGGCCTGGCCGCCGCCGACGCCAACAAGGGCAAGTTCAAGGTCGTCGGCAACACCTTCACCACGGAGCGCTACGGCGTCGGCCTGCCGAAGGACTCGGAGCGCTGCGAGGACATCAACGAGGCGATCAAGGAGATGAAGGACTCCGGCGAGTGGAAGAAGGCCCTCGAGTCCAACACCGAGGGCACGGGCTACACCTACGACGAGACGCTGAACTCCGGCGAGGACGCTGAGTTCGAGCCCTGCGCCTGACGGCCTCCTGCGCCGGGTGGGCCGAGGGCGTGACCTGAACCGTCACCCTCGGCCCGCCCGGCGGCTCCCCTGCCCGTCAGCCCTGTCCCGACCCTCGGAGAAGACATGGAATCGATCTCCTCGCTCCTCGCGGACTACGGCGCGGACATCCCGCTCGCGTTCTGGACGAACATCAGGCTCGCGTTCCTCGCGACCCTCGGCTCGTTCGCCCTCGGCGTGGTGCTCGCCCTGTTCCGCATCTCGCCCGTCCCCTCGCTGCGCGCCCTCGGCACCGGCTACGTCAACGTGGTCCGCAACACCCCGCTGACGATCATCATGCTGCTCGGCGTGCTCGCCGTCTGGGGGCAGCTGAAGGTCAGCTTCTCGTCCGACTTCACGCTGAACTTCTTCATCTACGCCGTGATCGCGCTCTCGCTCTACCACGCGGCGTTCATGTGCGAGGCGATCCGCTCCGGCGTCAACACCGTCCCGCTCGGGCAGGCCGAGGCCGCCCGCTCCATCGGCCTGGGCTTCCTGCCCGCGGCCCGCCACGTGATCCTGCCCCAGGCGCTGCGCGGGGCCATCACCCCGCTCGGCAACACCGTGATCGCGCTGACCAAGAACACCACCGTCGCCGCCGCGGCGTCGGTGGCGGAGGCCTCGGGCCTGATGAAGCGCATGATCGAGTTCAGCCCGGACGTGATGGTGGCGATCTTCCTGACCTTCGCGATCGGCTTCTGCCTGATCGTCATCCCCATCGGCCTGCTGACCACGTGGGCCTCGGAGAAGTGGGCGGTGGCCCGATGAGTGCCCAGGCCTCCGTCCTCTTCGACGCCCCGGGTCCGATCGCCCGCCGGCGGATCCTCCTCGCCAACCTCGTCTCCCTCGCCGCGGTGTTGGTCGTGGCGGTGCTCGTGCTGATCCAGATGAACGCCACCGGCCAGCTCTCCGGCCGCCGCTGGCTGGCCGCCGTCGACGGCGACGCGTGGCGGAACTACTACCTGCCGGGCCTGCAGTTCACCCTGCAGTCCGCGGGCATCGCCGTGGTCACCTCCGTGGTGTTCGGCCTGGTGTTCGGCTTCCTGCGGCTGGCCCCGTTCGGCCCGATGCGCTGGCTGGCCGCCGTCGTCGTCGAGTTCTTCCGGGCCGTGCCGGTGCTCGTGATGATGGTGTTCTTCTACCAGCTGTTCGCGCAGGTCGCGCGCACCGGGGCGATCCAGCCCCAGGACGGCCCGTACTACGCGGTGATCGCGGCGCTGACCCTGTACAACGGGTCCGTGATCGCGGAGCTGGTGCGCTCCGGGGTGCGCTCGCTGCCGCGCGGCCAGCGCGAGGCGGCCGCGGCGGTGGGCATGACGAGCATGCAGTCCCTGCGGCTCGTGGAGGTGCCCCAGGCCCTCATCGCCATGCTGCCCTCACTGCTGAGCCAGTTCGTGGTGATCCTCAAGGACTCGGCGCTGGGCTACCTCATCGGCTTCTTCGAACTCCTGCAGTACGCCCGCCAGCTCGGCTCCGGCAACGGCAACATCCTGCAGTCCCTCGTGGTGGCCGCGGTGATCTTCATCGTCATCAACTTCCTCCTCACCTGGGCGGCCACCCGGCTCTCGCGCCGGCTGTCGTCGCGGACGGCCGGCGACGCCAGCACCCCCACGACCCCGCTCGTCGGGGCGTCCACGGCCACGGCGGCCTGACCCGGCGGAGCCGCGGCGGGCCCGCGGGTCCGGCGGGTGGCGGCGGCCGACGGCCGGTGGCCGGTGGCCGGTGGCGGCCGACGTCGTCGGGTCAGCCGGCCAGCCAGGCCGCGAGCGCCGCGAGGCACGCGTGGACCGCCTCGCGGGGCACGTGCTCGTCGTCCGTGTGGGCCAGGAGGGCGTCGCCGGGGCCGAAGTTGACCGCGGGCACGCCCAGCTGCGAGAACCGCGCCACGTCCGTCCACCCGTACTTGGGCTGGGGCTCTCCCCCGACGGCGGCGACGAACGCGGCGGCGGCCGGCCGGTCCAGACCGGGGCGGGCGGCGGGCGAGGCGTCGTCGATCCGCACCTGGGCGTCCCAGTCCACGCCGGCCCCCTCCAGCACCGCGCGGACGTGCGCGTGGGCCTGCTCGAGGGTCTTGTCCGGAGCGAACCGGTAGTTCAGGTCCACGGACGCCTCGTCCGGGATGACGTTGCCCGCGACGCCGCCGGTCACGCGGATCGCGTGGAGCCCCTCGCGGTACTCCAGGCCCTCCACCGTGACCGTGGCCGGCTCGTACGCCGCCAGGGCGGTGAGCACGGGGGCCAGCTTGTGGATCGCGTTGTCGCCGCGCCAGGCGCGGCCCGAGTGCGCCGCGACACCGGGGAAGGTGACGCGGTACCGGCACGTGCCGTTGCAGCCGCCCTCCACGACGCCGTCGGTCGGCTCGAGCAGCACCGCGAAGTCGCCCTCCAGCAGCTCGGGGGCCTGGCGGGCCACGCGGGCGAGGCCCGAGAGGTCCGAGGAGACCTCCTCATGGTCGTAGAACACCCACGTGACGTCGTGCACGGGGGTCGGGCCGTCCGCGCGGCCGAAGCGGCCGGCCAGGGCCAGCTGCACGGCGACGCCGGACTTCATGTCCACGGCCCCGCGGCCGTACAGCACGTCCCCGTCCCACGCCGAGGGCACGGTCCCGCGCGAGCCCGGCACGGTGGGCAGGGGCACCGTGTCCAGGTGCCCGGCCAGGATCACGCGGGTCGGCCGCCCCAGAGCGGTGCGGGCGACGACGGCGTCGCCGAACCGCCGCACCTCGAGGCCGCCCAGGGCGCGCAGGGCCTGCTCGACGGTGTCGGCCAGCGGACCCTCCTCCCCTGAGACGGAGCGCACGTCCAGCAGGGTGGCGGTGAGCGCCGTGACGTCGAGGTCCGGATCGGCGAGGTCGGGCAGGGACACGGGGGTGAGACTCATGCGTCCAGTCTACGGACGCTCCTCCCACCGCCCCGCAGCGTGCCCCGGCCGCTCATTAGGCTGAGGCGCATGACCCAGACCGCTGCACAGCAGCCCTCCCCCCGTCTCGTCTCCGGCCACGGCCTGGCCACCACCGCCGCCGACGGCGCCGTCCTGGACGTGTGGTTCCCCGCCCCCGTGGCCGGTCCGCTCTCCGCTGCGGACGCCTCGCTGTGCGACACCCTGCGCGCCCTCGCCGCGGACGACGCGGACCGCGGAACCACCCAGGCCGTCGTCGAGCTGGAGGTCGACCTGGACGCCGCCCCGGCCTCCACCGCGGACGCGTGGCTGCGCCTGCACGCCCTCTCGCACCGCCTGGCGCGGCCGAACGAGCTCAACCTCGACGGCGTCTTCGGGCTGCTCACCAACGTGGTGTGGACGAACCACGGCCCCTGCGCGGTCGCCGACTTCGAGCTGACGCGGGCGAAGCTGCGTGCCCGCGGCGCCGTGCAGGTGTACGGCGTGGACAAGTTCCCGCGCATGACGGACTACGTCGTGCCCTCCGGGGTGCGCATCGGCGACGCTGACCGGGTGCGCCTGGGCGCCCACCTGGCCGAGGGGACGACCGTGATGCACGAGGGCTTCGTGAACTTCAACGCGGGCACCCTGGGGCACTCGATGGTGGAGGGCCGGATCTCGGCCGGCGTCGTGGTGGGCGACGGGTCGGACGTCGGAGGCGGCGCGTCCATCATGGGCACGCTCTCCGGCGGCGGCACCCAGCGGATCGTGATCGGCGAGCACGTGCTGCTCGGCGCGAACTCCGGCGTGGGCATCTCCGTCGGCGACGACTGCGTGGTCGAGGCCGGTCTGTACGTCACCGCGGGCACGCGCGTGAGCGTGCTGCAGGACGGCGAGGCGGCGCGGACCGTGAAGGCCGTCGACCTCTCCGGCGTGCCGAACCTGCTGTTCCGCCGCAACTCCACCACGGGCGGGGTCGAGGCCCTCCCCCGCGCCGGCCGGACCGTCGAACTGAACGCGGCGCTGCACGCGAACTGACCCGGCGCACTCGCCCCGCGGCTCTTCCCTCCCCTCCCCGCTCCCCGCCGCGTTGGGGGGGCGATTTCCGGTGGTATCCCGCCGGGATAACGCCCACTATCGCCCCCGGAACTCCCCGGCGGTCCGGGGGCGGGAAGACGACGACGGCGGCACGCGGCGCAGACCGTCGGCTCCTGCACAGCAGCGCCCGCCCCGCGCGTCGTCCCCGTGCCGCGGCCAGCGCGCCCCGGGCGCCCCGCCGGCGTCGTCCGATGGGTGCATGCCGCGCGTCGTGACTCCTCTGCCGCCCGACCAGCCCGCCGTCCTGTTGGCCACGGACCTGGCCCGACTGGGGCTGCCGCCCGACCGCGCCCGCCGGTCGGACCTGGAGCGGGTCGGACAGGGCTTCCACCGGCAGCGGGCACGCCCTGGCACGGGCTGGGCCGACCTGGGCCTGCCCGAGCCCGGGCACGGCTTCTCCCCTGATCACCTTGCCGCGCTTCTGCGCCGACACCCGGATGCCGTCCTCTCCCACGAGACCGCGGCCCACCTGCACGGCCTGCCGATGCCCGCGCGAGCCTGGCGGCGGCGCGACCCGGCGACGGGCGAGCTCGAGGCCGACCCGCCGGTGCACCTCACCGTGGCTCGGGGGACGCGACGCGTCCGGCGGGCCGGTCTGATGGACCACCGCAGGCCGCTGGCGCCCGAGTTCGTCACGCACGTGCACGGCCTGCGCGTCACCACGGTCGATCGCACCTGGCTGGACCTGTGCTCCCTGACGCCCCCGTGGACGTTCGAGGACCTCGTGGCCGCCGGCGACCACGCCGTCCGGCACCCGTGGACGCCCGCGGGCCGGACGGATCCGGCCACCACGATCGCCGCGCTGCGGTCCGCGCTGCGCGCGTCCGGACGCTTCCATGGCCGCCCGGCCGCCCGGGAGGCGCTGGACTCCGTTCGCGTCGGGGCGGACTCGCCGCCCGAGACCCGCCTGCGCCTCGCCCTCGTGGCCGGCGGGCTGCCGGAGCCGGAGCTGCAGGCCGCGCTCGAACCCGGGGACCCCTTCTCCCCCGTGGCCGACCTGGCCTACCGCCACGTGCGCCTGGCCCTGCAGTACGACGGTGCGGGGCACCGCACGCGGGAGCAGCAGGCGCGCGACGCCCGCCGGGACCGCTACGGCCAGGCGCGCGGCTGGACGACGCTCCGCGTCACCTGGGCGGATGGGCGCGAGGACTTCCGTGGCGTCGTCGCGGTGGTCCGACGCCGCCTCAGCCCCTCCGCCTCGACGTGAGCACGCTCCGGCGAACGCATTGGGGGCGGTTTCGGGTGGTATTCCGTCCGAATACCACCCGAAACCGCCCCCCAACGCAGGGTCAGCGCCCCCGGGTCAGCGCTGCGGGTACTGGCGCAGCTGCTCGCCCACGTAGATCTGGCGCGGGCGGCCGATCTTGGTGGCCGGGTCCTCCATGAGCTCGCGCCACTGGGCGATCCAGCCGGGCAGGCGGCCGAGGGCGAAGAGGACGGTGAACATCTTCTCCGGGAAGCCCATGGCCTTGTAGATCACGCCGGTGTAGAAGTCGACGTTCGGGTAGAGCTTGCGCTCCACGAAGTAGTCGTCGGCGAGGGCCTTCTCCTCGAGACGCTGGGCGATCTCCAGCAGCTCGTCGTTGCCGCCCATCTTGCCCAGGATGTCCTCGGCGGTCTTCTTGATGATCTTGGCCCGCGGGTCGTAGTTCTTGTACACGCGGTGGCCGAAGCCCATCAGGCGGACGCCGTCCTCCTTGTTCTTCACCTTCTCCATGAAGTCCTCGGGCGTGATGCCCTCCGACTTGATCTTCCGGAGCATGTTCAGCACGGCCTCGTTGGCGCCGCCGTGCAGTGGGCCGTAGAGGGCGTTGATGCCGGCGGACACCGAGGCGAACAGGTTGGCCTGGGTGGAGCCGACCAGGCGCACCGTGGAGGTGGAGGCGTTCTGCTCGTGGTCGGCGTGCAGCATGAGCAGCAGGTCGAGGGCCTTGACCACGTCCGGGTCGATGTCGTACTCCTCGGCCGGCACGCCGAAGCACAGGCGGAGGAAGTTCTCCACGTAGTTCAGTGAGTTGTGCGGGTACATGAACGGCTGGCCCAGCGACTTCTTGAACGCGTAGGAGGCCAGCACCGGCAGCTTGCCCAGCAGACGCACGGTGGAGATGTGGACCTGCTCCGGGTCGTGCGGGTCCAGGGAGTCCGGGTAGAACGTGGACAGCGCGGACACGGAGGAGGACAGCACCGGCATGGGGTGCGCATCCCGCGGGAAGCCGTTGAAGAACAGCTTGAGGTCCTCGTGCACCATGTTGTGGCGCAGGATGTTGGTCTCCCAGGCCTCCAGGGTCTCCTTGGACTCGGGCAGCTCGCCGTAGATCAGCAGGTAGGCCACCTCCATGAAGGAGGAGTGCTCGGCGAGGTCCTCGATGGCGTAGCCGCGGTAGCGCAGGATGCCCTGGTCGCCGTCGATGTACGTGACGGCCGACTTGGCGTTCGCCGTGTTCATGAAGCCCGGGTCGTAGGTGACGTCGCCGGTCTCCTTCAGGAGCGGGGCGATGTTGATGCCGTTGTTGCCCTCTGTGGCGTGCTCGACGCCCAGGTCCAGGCTCTGCTCGCCGACGGTCAGCCGGACGGACTCGTGATGGGTCACGGGTGTGCTCCCTCGTCTTCTCTTCTCGATGGCCCGGGTTCGCGCGCCGGCCTGGGCGCGCCCACACGGGGACGACTCTGCTCCAAACTATCAAGGACCGGCCCGGGGCGCGCGGTCGCTTCCCCCGACGACGGCCCTCGGCCCCGGCTCAGCCGGTCCGCGGCCCGCGGGCGGTGAGTCTCGCCGCGGCCCGGGCGACCGCCTCGTCCGTGGCGGTGATCGCGACGCGGACGTAGCCGTCGCCGCCGGCTCCGTAGAACACGCCGGGCCCGGCGATGATGCCCAGGTCCGCCAGTTCGCCCAGCAGGTCCCACGAGTCCTGCGCCGTGGCGTCGGCCGGGTCCAGGTCCGCCCGCCGGGCCCACAGGTACAGCCCCGCCTCGGAGTGGTCCACCGTGTGGCCGGAGGCCTCCAGCGCGGTGCGCAGCGCGTCCCGACGGCGGCGGTAGCGGTCCTTCTGCTCCGCGACGTGCGCGTCGTCGGCCAGGGCCACGGCCATCGCGTGCTGCACCGGGGCGGGCACGATCATGCCCGCGTGCTTGCGGGTGTTGACCAGGGTCGCCACGAGCTCCGGATCCCCCGCGGCGAACGCGGCGCGGTAGCCGGCGAGGTTGGACTGCTTGGACAGCGAGTAGACGCTCAGCAGGCCCGTCAGGTCGCCGCCGGAGACCTCGTCGGACAGGATGCAGGGCACGACGGCCCCGTCCCACGCGTCCCAGCCGAGCTCGGCGTAGCACTCGTCCCCGCACACCACGGCGCCCACGGCGCGGGCGGCGTCGACCGTGCGGCGCAGCGCCGCGGCGTCCAGCACGGCGCCGGTGGGGTTGGCCGGCGAGTTGGTCCACACGAGGCGCACCCGCTCACGCACCTCGGGCGCCAGCGCGTCGAGGTCGTCCGCGGCCACGGCCTCCGCCCCGGCCAGCAGCGCGCCCACCGCATAGGTGGGGTAGGCGGCCTCGGGGTGGACGACGACGTCGCCTGCACCCAGCCCGAGCAGCGTGGGCAGCCACGCGATGAACTCCTTGGACCCGACCGTGGGCACCACGGCCGCCGGGTCCAGCCCGGACACCCCGCGGCGCCGGGCGTACCAGTCGACGACCGCGCGGCGCAGGGCGTCCGTGCCGTGCGTCGTCGGGTAGCCGTGCGCGTCGGCGGCCTCGGTCAGGGCCCGGCGGATCAGCGCCGGCGTCGGATCCACCGGCGTTCCGATGGACAGGTCCGCGACGCCGTCCGGGTGGGCGGCGGCACGCTCACGGTAGGGGGTGAGCGTGTCCCACGGGTAGTCCGGCAGCGTCAGCATGGGGCTCAGGCGTCGGCGTTCTGCAGGGGCAGGGCGGAGATGATCGGGTGGTCCTTGGCGATCATGCCCAGCTTGGCGGCGCCGCCCGGGGAGCCCAGGTCGTCGAAGAACTCGACGTTGGCCTTGTAGTACTCGGCCCACTCGTCGGGGGTGTCGTCCTCGTAGTAGATGGCCTCGACGGGGCACACCGGCTCGCACGCACCGCAGTCGACGCACTCGTCCGGGTGGATGTAGAGCATGCGCTCACCCTCGTAGATGCAGTCCACGGGGCACTCGTCGATGCACGCCTTGTCCTTGACGTCCACACACGGCAACGCGATCACATAGGTCATGACTGACCGTCCACCTCTCTCTGGGCACGGGGTTGCGGGGCTGCGGTCCAGGGTACTCGCTCCCCCGGACGCGTTTCGCGGGCGGTCACAGTCGCCCGGCGGGGGCGCGTGGCACCGGCGGCGACCCCTGCGGGTCGGCGGTCCAGCCGCCGGCCCGCGGCCAGCAGGACCAGGCCGAGCGCCGGCTGACCGACGTTCCAGGCCACGGAGGCGACGACGGCGCCCGGCGCCGCCGCCCACAGGCCGGTCGTCCAGGACACCCCCAGGGCATCGTCCACCGGCAGGCGCTGCAGGGCCAGGACGGCGGTGAACGCGCCGGCGACGACCGCGGCCCCCGCCGGCAGGGCGCGCCCGCCGCGGTCCGCGCGTCGGACCATCCACCAGCGCTGCGTCGAGCCGACGAGCACGAGCGCCAGCACCGCACCCCAGGGCAGGGTCCAGCCGCCCGGCAGGGAGGCCAGGTTCAGATGCACGGCGGTGCCGAGCGCGCCGGCGACGACGCCGAGCAGCGTCCCGCCCACCACGTCGGCGGGCCGGGCGCGGCGGCGGGGGCGATCAGGCACGGGCGCGGGCGCGCGCGGCCTTCAGGCGCTCGTTGGCGTCCAGGACGACCTTGCGGATGCGGATGTCCTCGGGGGTGATCTCCACGCACTCGTCCTCGCGGGCGAACTCGAGGGACTCCTCCAGGGTGAGCCGGCGCGGGGGCGTCAGGCCCTCGAACGACTCGGAGGAGGCCGCACGCATGTTGGTGAGCTTCTTCTCCTTGGTGATGTTCACGTCCATGTCGTCAGCGCGCGAGTTCTCGCCCACGATCATGCCCTCGTACACCTCGGCGCCGGGCTGCACGAAGAAGGTGCCGCGCTCCTGCAGGTTGATCATGGCGAACGGCGTGGCGGAGCCCGCCCGGTCGGCCACGAGGGAGCCGTTGGTGCGGTACTCGATCTCACCGGTCCACGGCTCGTAGCCGGCCGCGTAGGAGGAGGCGATGCCCGCGCCGCGGGTCTCGGTGAGGAAGCGGGTGCGGAAGCCGATCAGGCCGCGGGCCGGGACCAGGAACTCCATGCGGATCCAGCCCGTGCCGTGGTTGGACATCTCCTGCATGCGGCCCTTGCGGGCGGCCATGAGCTGCGTGACCGCGCCCATGAACTCCTCGGGGATGTCGATGGTCATGCGCTCCATCGGCTCGTGGACCTTGCCGTCCACGGTCCGGGTGACCACCTGGGGCTTGCCCACGGTGAGCTCGAAGCCCTCGCGGCGCATCTGCTCGACGAGGATGGCCAGGGCGAGCTCGCCGCGGCCCTGCACCTCCCACGCATCCGGGCGCTCGGTGGGGAGCACCTTGAGCGAGACGTTGCCGATCAGCTCCTTGTCCAGGCGGTCCTTCACCTGGCGCGCTGTGACCTTGGCGCCCTTGACGCGGCCGGCCAGCGGGGAGGTGTTGATGCCCACGGTCATGGAGATGGCCGGGTCGTCCACCGTGATCAGCGGCAGCGGCTTCGGGTTCTCCGCGTCGGTGAGGGTCTCGCCGATCATGATGTCCTCGATGCCGGCGACGGCGACGATCTCGCCCGGGCCGGCCTCCTCCGCGGGCACGCGCTCGAGGCCCTTGGTGGCCAGCAGCTCGGTGATCTTCACGGTCTTCAGGGCGCCGTCCTGGCGGGCCCACGCGACCTGCTGGCCCTTGCGGAGGGTGCCGTTGAAGATGCGCAGCAGCGCGAGGCGGCCGAGGAACGGGGAGGCGTCCAGGTTGGTGACGTGCGCCTGGAGGACCTCGCCCTCGGTGTAGGACGGGGCCGGGATGTGCTCCATGATCACGTTGAAGAGGGCCTCGAGGTCCTCGGCCTCCGGCAGGGCGCCGTCGGCGGGCTGGGTCAGGGAGGCGCGGCCGGCCTTGCCCGAGGCGTAGACGACGGGGACGTCCAGCACCGAGTCGAGGTCCAGGTCCGGGTCCTCCTCGGCCAGGTCCGAGGCCAGGCCGAGCAGCAGGTCCATGGAGTCGGAGACGACCCCGTCGATGCGCGCGTCCGGGCGGTCCGTCTTGTTGACCACGAGGATCACGGGCAGCTTGGCCGCGAGGGCCTTGCGGAGCACGAAGCGGGTCTGGGGCAGCGGGCCCTCGGAGGAGTCCACGAGCAGCACGACGCCGTCCACCATGGACAGGCCGCGCTCCACCTCGCCGCCGAAGTCGGCGTGGCCGGGGGTGTCGATCACGTTGATGGTGACGGTCTCGCCCTCGGGGGCGGACGGGCCGGAGTAGAACACCGTGGTGTTCTTGGCGAGGATCGTGATCCCCTTCTCCTTCTCCAGGTCCCCGGAGTCCATGACCCGCTCGGCGACGTCGCCGTGCGTGTTGAAGGCACCGGTCTGGCGCAGCATGGCGTCCACCATCGTGGTCTTGCCATGGTCCACGTGGGCCACGATGGCCACGTTGCGCAGATCGGAGCGGCGGGTTTCGGTCGAGGTCATGGGCGTCCTGTCCGGTTTGACATCAAAGGGGTGGAGGCGCACGACGACGGCGGCCCCCGTGCGATTGTACGCGCAGGGGCCGCCGTGGACAGGTGGGCCGGTGGGCCCGGGGCCGGCGGCGGGACGCGCCCGCCGCCGACCCGCGCGGTCAGTAGACGCCCTCGCCGAGGGAGGCGAGGAACTCGCGGCGCTCCTGGCGACGCTCCGCCTGCTGGTCCGGGTCCGGCACGGGCGCCGCCGCCAGGAGGCGACGGGTGTACTCCTCCTTCGGACGGTGGAGCACCTCCTCCGTGGGGCCCTGCTCCACCTGGCGGCCGTCCTTGAGGACGAGCACCTTGTGGGCCAGCATGTCCACCACCGCGAGGTCGTGGGACACGAACAGGCACGCGAACTCGTAGCGCTGCTGCAGCTCCGCGAACATGTCCAGCACGGCGGCCTGGACGGACACGTCCAGGGCCGAGGTCGGCTCGTCCGCGATGAGCACCTGGGGGTCCAGGGTCAGGGCGCGGGCGATCGAGATGCGCTGGCGCTGACCGCCGGAGAGCTCGTGCGGGTACCGGTTCACCACGGAGCGCGGCAGACGCACCGCGTCCAGCAGCTCCTCGGCGCGGGCCAGGCGCGAGCGCCGGTCCCCCACCTTGTGCACGACCATCGGCTCGGTGATGATGTCGCCGATCGGGAACCGCGGGTCCAGCGAGGCCGCCGGATCCTGGAAGACCACGCCGATGTTCTTGCGCAGGGCGCGCTGCTCGGCCCTGGGCATCGTCGCCAGGTCGTGGCCCTGGATGCGCAGCGAGCCCTCCGCGATGGTGAGCAGGCCGAGCACCGACTTGGCGATGGTGGACTTGCCCGAGCCGGACTCGCCCACCAGGCCCAGGATCTCCCCCGGGGCCACCTGGAAGCTGACGTCGTGGACCACACGGTTCTTCTTGCCGCGGTGGTCGTACTCGAGGTGGAGGTTCTCCGCCTCGATCGCGTACCGGGCCTGCGTCTGCGTGGCCGTGACCGGCTCCGGCTCCGCCACCTCGAGCGGCTCGCCGAGGCGCGGCACCGCCGAGAGCAGCTTCTGGGTGTACGGGTGCTGGGCGTGCTGGAGCACCTGGTGCACCGAGCCCTGCTCCACGAGCTCGCCGTGGAGCATCACGCACACGCGGTCCGCCATGTCCGCCACCACGCCCATGTTGTGCGTGATGAGCAGGATGCCGGTGTTCATCTTGTTCTTCAGGGAGCGCAGCAGCTCCAGGATCTCGGCCTGGACCGTCACGTCGAGCGCCGTGGTGGGCTCGTCCGCGATGATCACCTTCGGCGAGCAGCTGATCGCCATCGCGATGACGATGCGCTGGCGCTGGCCGCCCGAGAACTGGTGGGGGTACTGCTTGAGCCGGGTGGCGGCGTCGGGGATGCCCACCATGGTGAGCAGCTCGACGGCGCGCTTGTCCGCCTCGGTGCCGTAGGCGATGCCGTGCAGCTCGAGGGCCTCCGTGAGCTGGTCGCCCACGGTGAGGACGGGGTTCAGAGCCGTCATGGGCTCCTGGAACACCATCGCCACCTCGTCGCCGCGGATGTCGCGCAGCTGCCCCGGGGTCATGGTGAGCACCTCGCGGCCGGCCAGCTGCACGGAGCCGGTGATGTCCGCATTGCCCGGGAGCAGGCCCATGGCGGTGGCGCTCGTGACGGACTTGCCGGAGCCGGACTCGCCCACGAGGGCGACGACCTCGCCGGGCTTGACGTCGAACGTCACGCCCTTGACCGCGTGCACCTCGCCGAACTCGGTCGCGAACTTCACGTCCACGTCGCGGAAGGCCAGCACCGGCTCGCCGCCCAGGTCGTCGTGGCGGGCCACGACGCCCATCGCGCTCGTCGCGGGGCCCGGGGGCACGCCACCGGCGCCGGAGGAGCCGGGCACGGCGGCGCCGCGCGCCTCGAGGTCGGCCGACGACGCCGCGTGCGAGCCCTGCCCGCCGGCGGTCACGTCGTTCTGGTTCTTCTTGCCGAACATGGATCGGCCTTTCTTGTCGTTCGCGCTCATCGCTGACCGTCCTCGTCCGCGTCGGAGATCCGTGCGGATCCGCCGGCCTCCTCCACGGGGGCCTCGATCCGACCGGCCGTCGGGGCCGCGGCCAGACCGCCCGCCGTCGTCGCACCGGCCTCGGTGGCGGCCGCGCGGCGGCCGAAGAAGCGGGGCCTGCGGTGGGCGCCCGCACCCTGGCGCGGGTCGAAGGCGTCGCGCAGGCCGTCGCCGAGGAAGTTCACGGACAGGGCGATCGCGAGGATGATCATGCCGGGCCACCAGAACAGCCACGGACGGGTGGTGAACGCGTTCTGGTAGTCGGAGATGAGCAGGCCCAGAGACGAGTCCGGCGCCTTCACGCCGAAGCCGAGGAAGGACAGCGAGGTCTCCAGCAGCACCGCGCCCGCGATGGCGAACGTCGCGTTCACGACGATCACGCCGATCGTGTTGGGCAGCAGGTGCTTGAAGATCAGGCGGCCCGGCTTGGCGCCCATGGCGACGGCGGCCGCCACGAACTCCTTCTCGCGCAGGGACAGGACCTCGCCGCGCACGAGACGGGCCAGGGACGTCCAGGACACGAGGCCGAGCACCACCGCGAGCGGGAGGATGCCCATCTTCATGCCGCTGGCCATCTGACCGAGCACCGCGGCGAGCACGAGCAGCGGGATGACGATGATCAGGTCGGTCAGGCGCATCAGCACGGAGTCGACCCAGCCGCCGAAGTAGCCGGACACGGCGCCGACGACCGCGCCGATCACGGTGGAGAGCAGGCCCACGATGGCCGCGATGATCATGGACTGCTGGGTCCCGCGCATCACGAGGGCGAAGTAGTCCTTGCCCGTGGTGTCCTGGCCGAAGGGATGCTCGCCCCAGCGGATGCCCTCGCCCCCGAAGGCCTGCGGCACGACCGACAGCGTCGGGCGACCGCCGTTCACCACGGAGGCCGCGGCCGTGTAGGACTTGTCCCACCAGCCGGGGATGCCGGCGAAGCCGATGGAGGAGAACGCCATCAGCGTGATGAAGACCAGCACGATCAGGGAGATCATCGCCGCCTTGTGGCGGAAGAACCGCTTGCGGACCAGGGCACCCTGGGAGTAGGACTTCCCTGCCTTGGCGCGGAGCTTGGCGTCCTCCGCCTCCGCGAGGTCGAAGATCTGCTTCTCGTCGAGCTGCGCGCCCGTCGTCGAGGAGTTGTTGGTGGTCATCTGGCTCACACTCGAATCCGGGGGTCGAGGACGGCGTAGAGCACGTCCGCCACGAGGTTCATCAGCACGGCGGCGGTGCCCGTCACGAGGAAGAACGCCATCACGGGCATGGGGTCCACGTCGCGCAGGCCGGTGGCGAACAGCTCGCCCATCCCCTTCCAGCCGAACACCTGCTCCGTGATGACGGCGCCGCCGATCAGGCCGGCGAAGTCGAAGGCCATGATCGTGGTGATGGGGATCAGGGAGTTGCGGAACGCGTGCTTCAGGATCACCTGGCGCTCCGGCAGGCCCTTGGCGCGCGCGGTGCGGATGTAGTCCTGACGCGAGACCTCGAGCATGGAGGAGCGCGTGTACCGCGAGTACGTCGCCACCGAGATGATGGTCAGCAGGATGGTGGGCAGCAGCAGCTGCGCACCGCGGTCCAGGAACACCACCCAGAAGTGGGCGTCCAGGTTCGGGGTGCCCGAGCCGATCGTGGAGATCGGGCGCGGCTTGACCTTCAGGAAGGTCGGCCAGTAGTTCATCAGGTGCTCCGCCACGATCGCCACGCCCATGATCAGGGCGGTCACCAGCGACGCGGACACGGCCGAGCCCTTGGAGAAGCCGCCGAGCAGGCGGCCCACCAGGATGGCCACCAGCACGAGGATGACGCCGAGGCCGGCCAGCAGCAGCGCGGACGGGGTCCGCCACAGCAGGCCGTAGGTGGCGTAGTAGGCGACGAGGCCGATCGCGGCCGTGACCAGGGCGGCCTTGAGGACCGATCGGTTGCGCAGACCGGAGATCACCGCGGTGGCGCCGACGGCGGCGGCCAGGCCGATGACCAGCTGCACGACCGGGCCCATCTGCGGATGCCGCCAGAAGTCGACGGCGAACAGCACCCAGCCGGCGAGCAGGATGAACGCGGCGGTGGCGCCGAACGTGAAGGCGCGCCGCCTGAGGTCGCCCGCCATGACGGCCTGCAGGACCAGGCCCGCGAGGACGGCGACCCCGATGAGGAGGGGCCAGTTCAGCTCGGGGCTGCGGATCCAGTCGTTGAACCGGATCCCCATGTACTCCTTCAGGAGGACGGCCGCCCAGAACACGGGCAGCGAGAAGAAGAGGAAGATCAGGAACGTGACCACGTAGTCGAGGCCGGAGTACTGGCGGATCGCGGTGACGATGCCGATCGCGATGCCGATGATGATCGCCAGGACGGTCGCGAGCACCACGAGGCGCAGCGTAGAGGCCGCGGCGTTGCTCAACAGGTCACCGACGGACTGACCGTTCCGGCTGAGGCCGAGGTCGCACTGACCGGTGACGCAGCCGCCGATGCCCTGGAGCCAGTCCCAGTACCGGGCGTACCAGGGCTGGTCCAGCCCCATGAATTCGGTGCGGGCGGCGATGAGGGTCTCGCGGTTGGGGTTCTGTGACTCTCGCAGGTCCTGAAGGGGGTCACCCGAGTGGGCCACGAGGAAGAAGAGCAGGATCGACGCGCCGAACAGCACCAGGAGGGAGCTGCCGAGGCGCTTGAGGATGAATTTCAGCACAACAGGGGGTGACCTTCCGTGCGAGTGCAAGGGAAAGGGAGGGGTGCGGGTTCGCCGCGGTTCACGGCCAGAGCCCGGCCGGTGCCCGGCCGGGCTCTGTCCTCGATCCTGACACCGGCGGTCCGCGGGAGGCGGACCGCCGGGTCAGAGGTCAGCGGGGCGTCACTCCTGGACGCGGACCCACTGCTCCACGTTCCACAGCGCACCCGACTGGGCGGCGGTGTCGCGCACGTTGGCGACGTCGGCCTTGTGGCCGACCAGACCCGGGTGAGCGTACAGCGGGATGGCCTGGAAGTCCTCCCAGAGCAGCTTCTCGATGGTCTTGACCTGCTCCAGCTGCTCGTTCTCGTCCAGCGAGGTGGCGAGCTTGTCCCAGGCCGCGTCCACCTCGGGGTTGTTGTAGCTCTGCTGGTTCTGAGCGCCGTCCGACTGGTAGATGTTCGCGCCGGAGGCCTTCTGGCCCGAGCCGGCCCAGGCGTAGAGGGCGGCGTCGTAGTCACCGGCCGGCA
The DNA here is from genome assembly GCF_022664405.1 of Micrococcus luteus. Taxonomy (NCBI): domain Bacteria; kingdom Bacillati; phylum Actinomycetota; class Actinomycetes; order Micrococcales; family Micrococcaceae; genus Micrococcus; species Micrococcus luteus. The sequence continues at coordinate 91,838 of NZ_JAKRLB010000010.1, forward strand.
TGACCTCCTTGAAGAACACCGGCGAGTTGGCGTCCTGCACGTCGAAGCCGGCCTGGTCGCAGGAGCTCTTGATGAGCGCGACGGTCTCGGTACGACGCTGGTTGCCGGCCTGGTAGCCGAGGCGGACCGTGGGCTTGGAGACGCCCGACTTCTCGACGAGCTCCTTCGCCTTCTCGATGTTCGGCTCGTCCATCTCCTTCGGGTAGGCCTCGTCCACGACCTCCTGGTACTTGTCCTGGAAGGGGAAGACCTCGCGCAGGTTCATGACCTGGGCATCCGCGTAGATCGGCTTGATCAAGTTGTCCACGATCTGCTGGCGGGGCAGGCAGAGGGCGAAGGCCTCGCGCAGCTCCGGGGAGTCGGCGAAGACCGAGCCCTCGCCGCGGTTGTAGTCCACGTGCTCCCAGGTCAGCTGGTCACCGGTCTGGACGTTGACGTCGTCGCCGAGGCCCTCGAGCTGCTGGAGGGTGTCCACGGTGGCCTGCGGCTCGATGACGTCGAGGTCGCCGTTCTGCAGGGCCTGCACGTGGGTCTTCGGGTCGGCGAAGCGGAGGACGAGCTCCTTGGTGGCCGGCGGGGTGCCCCAGTACTCGGGGTTGGCCTCGAGGGTGATGGACTGGCCGGCCTGCCAGCCGCCGTCCTTGAACTTGTAGGGGCCCATGGAGGGCACCAGCGAGGCGTCCGGCAGCTCGCCGGGGCTGAAGTCCCAGCCGTCGTTCCAGAACTCGGCCGCCGGGGTGAGCGCCTCGACGTCCTTCTCCTTCGCAGCGGTGACGAGCTCCTCGAAGCTCATGCCCGCCTCCTTGGCGACGATGTGCGCCGGCAGTGCGGTGCTGATGAGGATCTCCCAGTCCGCGTAGGGCTCCGGGTAGGTGACGGTGAACTCCTTGCCGTCGGCCTCGCCCTCGGGCGCCTCCGGGATGTACTTGCCCTGCTCGAAGGAGATCGAGTCGAACAGCGGGGTCTCGGAACCCTCCGCCTTGACCGTGTCGTTGTTCGCGGCCCAGTGGAAGATGAAGTCACCCGCGGTGACGGGGGTGCCGTCGGACCACTTGGCGTCGTCGCTGATGGTGTACTTCACGGTCAGCGGGTCGTCCGAGGTCTTCTCGTACGTGCCGAAGTCCTTGTTCGGGATGATCGAGCCGTCGGTGCCGAAGTACCAGAAGGACGAGAACATGCGGTCCACGACGGCCGAGTTGTACGTGGTGTACGTGTTCGACTGCAGGCCGTTGTAGGACAGGAAGTCATCGGCGCCCACCGAGTAGGCGATGGAGCCGTCCTGGGTCTCGACGTCGCCCAGGTCGGCCAGCTCCGGCCCGGAGGCCTCGGCGGTGAGCTTCTGGCCCTTGTCCCCTTCGATGACGTTGCCGGCGCCCGAGTCGCCGCCCTGGCTGGCGCCGGAGCCGTTGCTGCTGGAGTCGCCTGCATTGCCGCCGCCCGGGGCGCACGCGGAGAGGATGAGGGCCGAGCCGGCGGCCAGGGCCGCGGCAGCGGAGAGCTTCGTGTACTTCATGGAAGGTGCTTCCGTTCATGAGAGGTGCAAGGACGTCGCGCGCCCGCGTCCCTGTGGGGAGCTGGTGGTGCGAGACGACCCCCGGGCCGTTCCGTCGAGACGGGACGTTCCGTGAGATGGACCACACTGTAGCGGGCACATTCCGATTCGCGAAAGTCCGGATCCGGATCCGTCTCAGCCGTGTCGCACAGCGGTCGCCGACACCCCGGCAGGCCCCGGCCCGGCGCCGCTGCACCCGGGTGCCGGCGCGGTCAGCGACGACGGTCCGCCAGCAGAGTCCGCACGGCCCACGCCCCGCCCATGCCATGGACGCCGGCGCCCGGCGGGGTGGAGGCGGAGGCCAGATACAGCCCGGTCCGACCCGCCCGGTGCGGCCAGGGCGACGCAGTGGGGCGCAGGAGCGCGCGCGCTCCCGCGAGCGATCCCCCCGCGATGTCGCCGCCCACGAGGTTCGGGTTCCACGCCTCCAGATCGGCCGGGCGCATCGCGACCGCGGCCTGGATCCGGTCCTGGAAACCGGGTGCGTGCCGCTCCACCTCCGCCTCGATCAGCGGACGGACGTCGCCGGGGTGGCCGTGGGGCACATGGGCGTAGGACCAGACGACCGTGTGCCCCCGGGCGGGCCCGGTGGCCCGTGTGGGGTCCGCCGCCTGCTGCTGACAGAGCATGACGAAGGGCCGCGCCGGCATCCGGCCGGCCGCGACGTCGTCCTCGGCCCGCCGGATCTCGGCGGCGGTCCCGCCCAGATGCACCGTCCCCGCGCCCGCGAGCCGGGCGTCGCGCCACGGGATCGGCCCGTCGAGCAGGAAGTCGACCTTGGACACGGACGGCCCGGGGCGCCACCGGCGCAGGGCCGCGGCGTAGCGCGGCGGCAGGCCCGTGCCGGCGACGCGCAGCACCTGGCGCGGGGTCAGGTCCAGCACGACGGCGTCCGCGGCGGGCAGCGCGCGCAGGTCCGTGACCTCCTGACCCAGGTGCAGACGCCCGCCGTACGCCCGCAGCACCGCCACGAGCGACTCGACGATCGCCCCCGACCCGCCGCGCGCCACCGGCCAGCCCGAGCTCATCCCGAGCGCGCCGAAGAGCGCACCGAACGCCGCCGTCAGGGGCCGGCTCGAGGGCAGGATCGCGTGGGCCGCCGAGCCCGTGAACAGGGCGCGGGCGGCCGCCGTGCGGAACATCGCCCGGCCCAGCAGATCGGCCGGCCACGGGGCGCGCAGGCCGAAGCGGGCCATCGCCACCGGATGGGGCGGGGGTCGCAGCACCGGGCCGAGCGCGCCCGCCAGGATCTCGTCGACGTGGTCGACCAGGGCCCCGTGCACGGCCCGCCAGGCCCGCGCGTCGACGCCGAGACCCGCGGCGGTGGCCTCGAGGTCCCGGTGCAGGAGGGCGGCCGGCCCGTCCGGCAGCGGATGTCCCATCGGCACGGCCGGGTGCAGCCAGGCGAGCCCGTGGTCCGTCAGCCCCAGCTCCCGGAACACGGGGCTGGCGACGCCGAACGGATGGCCCGCCGCCCCGAGGTCCACCACGGTCCCCTCCCCCAGCACCGGCGCGGACGCGCACGCACCGCCGGGCACCGGGGCCCGCTCGAACACGTCCACCTCCCAGCCCTCGCGGGCCAGCAGGGCGGCGGCGGTCAGGCCGTTGGGTCCGGCGCCCACGACGACGGCGCGGCCCGGCTCGACGCCCCGGGGCAGGGCGAATCCGGGGCCGGTGGCGGTTTCGGTCATGGTCTCCTCCTGTGGTCCCTAGGTGTTGTGGGTCATGAGGTTCTTGGCACGAGGCCCGGGCTGAGATGAGACGAGTGGGCCTCTCCCGCAGGATGGAAGTTCCTACACCACCGACCTGCCCGAGAAGACCCACTCATGACTCACGCTAAC